>DASXMJ010000215.1 GCA_036495685.1 Candidatus Binataceae bacterium
CGCCGCCCGCACGTAGTCGTTGGCCAGCCCCACCGCCTGCGAGGTATCGACCGCCTGCGGCGAATCCATCTGCTGCGGTGCGGTGTCCGGCATCGGCACCTCGGGCATGTCGAGATCCTGCATCTCGCTGCCCCCGCCTCCGCCGCCGCCCGCTTCCAGGTTCACCATGATTAGCTCGCGTCCGCGCTGCTCGTGCACCGTGATGATCAGGAACAGCAGCGCAAGCACGTGCAAAGCCACCGAGAGCGGAAACGGGCCTAGCATGAAGCGAAAGCCGCGGCGAATAGCGGCGAAAATGGTTTCACCTTCGCCGTGCGGGCCTTCGTCTTCGTCTGCAACAAACAACGCAGGCGCGGCTTGGCTCTCAGCCGCTGTCGCCGCCAGCGGTTTCGCCTCGGTGGAAGGGCCGACCGCGCCAGCGCGCACAAGCACGGCCAGCGCGCGCTGGCATAACGCGCACCGTGCTGCGTGCTCGTCCCAGCGCGACAGCTCAGCAGGGTCGAGCGACCGCAATGAGTATGCGGCGAGCACGTCGGCATCGGGGCAGTCGGCTCCCGAGTTCTCTGGCGTTCTTCGCATCGTCGATGCGATCAGCGCATCGAATTTGTCTTTGCCATCGGTACTCATTACTTAGCTAGTTCCAAAGCCCGTGCGAGATCGAACGGCCAATCGCCCAGGGCGTATTCAAAGCATCTGCCTATTTGATCGTCGTTCAGCCGATAGTCTTTCCGGAGCGCGTCCTCGACGTTGCGCCGAATCTCAGCTCGAGTGCGCGCAAGACGGCGAGAGACCGTTGACTCATGCTCACCTAGCAGAGCGCCGGTCTCGGCGAGAGTCAGTTCCTGAACGTAATAGTACGAGAGGCACAATCGGTCACGCGGCGCGAGCGCATCGATGGTTTTGTGGAGTTCACACGCTACCATCGCTAGGTATCGGCGGCGATCGGGATCCTCGGGTTCGGATGTAGCAGCATCGGCGAATGCGACCGCGGCATCGAGTTTGCCAGCGGGATGAGCCCGGTACTCCAGGCGCCACGCCTCCGCTTCGCGCTGCACGATCACCGCGCGCAGCCACGCGACGAGCAGACTGCGGCCGTGATAATGGTCAAGCGGTGAGCGGCGTGTACCATCGCTGCGCGCGTCGCCAAATAAATCGCCATACAGCGATTCGGCGACTTCGCGAGCCCGGTCGACATCTCGGGTGATCTGAAGGGCAATCTTCTCGATCGCGGGTCGGAACCTCGTGTCGAACTCGCGCCAGGCGGACTCATTACCCGCGCGGCACCCGATCGCGAGCGCAAGATCTTCTACTTGCAGCGACTCAAGGAACCCAGCGATGACGGAACGCTCTTTCGCCTCATTGGAATTTGCGAAGCGCCGTTCCACCGCACGGCTAAGTGCACTCCCGAATTCCGCCCGCGAAACGTTCCAGCGCGGTGCGCCGCTGCGTTCATAGAGTCGCGTGGCAATGGCGTCGAGCTCGCCGGTAAGGTCGGGTGGGCACATCGCCTGATATATCCATCTTCTGCCCTGTTCCGCCGGTCCTCAAGTCCCCGAGATCTTTGCCCCCTGGATCAATCGGAATCGGAGCTCGCACGGCTAGACTTTTCGGCACTCTGATGCCGCTAGGGTGGTGCCGGAGCGGCAGCCGTCGCAGGAGACAGCGGCTTTTTGAAGAGCATGCAGAAATGCTCAACGTCACCGCTAACCGGCCAATCGATGGTCGCTACCGGGACAAATCCGGCCTGAGTCAGCTCTTGAGTGACAATCGACTTGGGAGCTCCGTGCCCGCCGCGGTTGGCGGGTACGCCAGGAGGAGGAGGTTCCCCGGGGCGCTGGGATGGCTCGAAATCAATGATCGCCAGCCTGCCTCCGGGTCGCATCGCCAGATAGAGAGAGCGATCCATATCCAGTGGGTCGGTTAGATGATGGTAGACGCGGCGCAGGAAGATCGCATCGCAAGAGTTGAGTGGCAAGCGCGTGCCGTTGTTTGCCCCGGCGATGACGACGACATTGTGGATTCCTGCCTTCTGTACGGCCTGGCGAATTTTGTCGAGTTTCTTCGGGTCAATCTCGGTTGAGTACACGGTACCGTTCGGGGCCACGCGCTTGGCGATCGAAATGGACAATTCGCCCGATCCGGCGCCCACATCGGCGACGGCAACACCCGGCTTGAGATCGAGTACCTGAATGAGACGATCGATTTCAGAAACCGCGGCCTGTGCCAGCGAGGAGAACGCCAAAAGGACGCTCGCCAAGAGGGCCACTGCGAACCGACAAAAGGAAGCTTTCCTTAGCAAGGGAGGCTGACTCAGGTTGTAAGTCCGGATTTCCTCCGATTAGACACCGAAAAGAGAACGAAACAACACAGCACATCGTCTCCGAACTGTCGCAGTACTTATATTGCTAGTATCGACAACCTTATTGACTAGTTCGTGTTATCAACACATCTCGAAACGACACATGCTCTTCCAAATTGACGAGTCGCGTCTCACTTTCAATCGACGACTAGGTTAAACGAGCCTTGTTTCGGATGTCTACCTCAAGGATGCGTAGGATGAAAGTGGCGTCCCCGAGACGTGTCGGGAGTTGTTGCGCCAGAGAACGAAAGCTGACTTTCAGGAAAGACGCTGACCACAGTCGATCGTCACGCGGAAAACAAGCCCGCATACTGCACGGTTTACCATGTTTCTGCGAATTTCGCCCGAACGCTGAAATCCGCCGTCCTTGCGGGAAGCGGCGAATGCTTCCCTGCGGTACCGCTCTTGACTAGGCTTGGGTGCGCTGCTGGAGACGGTAATAGGCGCCACCCTAGCTCAGCTGGTAGAGCAGCTGATTCGTAATC
The DNA here is from genome assembly GCA_036495685.1 of Candidatus Binataceae bacterium. Classification (NCBI taxonomy): domain Bacteria; phylum Candidatus Binatota; class Binatia (SeqCode); order Binatales (SeqCode); family Binataceae (SeqCode); species Binataceae bacterium (SeqCode). Next base: position 2,845 of record DASXMJ010000215.1, read on the forward strand.
AGCAGGTCGTCGGTTCGAATCCGACGGGTGGCTCCAATAAGGTCAACGGTTTTTTCCTCTTCCAATTCCACAAATTCGTCCGTGGTGCCTACCTGGTGCCTATTGCGCTCGGAAACCGCGTCGAGAAAGTCTACGTACCGGGCACTGTCGCTCGGCAGCCAGTGTGCGTACCAGCGAAGTGTGGTGCCGTTCGCGTGATTTCCCAACAGGCGCATCTGCAGCGCTACGATTTCAGTCTGGTAGCGGTTGCCGCTTCCGTCCTTCGCCTCGTATTGGCGG
>DASXMJ010000216.1 GCA_036495685.1 Candidatus Binataceae bacterium
GGGCTGGCCGAGTTATCGGCGGGTCTGTCGGGGATCTTCGCAATGGGGGTCCAGAGTGCACTGGTCCGACTCCTGGTGCAGGGCTTTCCATCTACCAGTGTGATGACGACGAACACCATTCAGCTGGCGATCGACACAACCAAGTTCTTCCTGGCCTGGTGGCGACGCGACGGCAGTATGCCGGCCGATACGAAAGCTGCAGGCGACTACGTCGAAATCAAGGGACGGTTGAGCAAGCTCTGGCCAGTCATGCTCGGCTTCCTCATTGGGACGCTCGCGGGTGCCGTCGCCTATCTTCGGCTTGACCTGTGGTGCGTGGTGCTCGCCATCGCAATCGTTGGGGCGCTGGCGGTCTGGGCGATCGCATTTTCGGGCAATCCTGTCCCGGACTTGATGCGACGTGCCATTGGGGGAGGTTCTCCTACGCGACTGCGGACGCTGCACGTCCAATCCAATGCTCGACAAGACCGTTCTGACCGTAAGCCATCGACTGGAGCTTAATCGCGGCGAACGGAAGAAGACGGTTTGAGCGGATCGCGATCAGCGTAGGCGATCCCGCGCCGGCACACTCCAAGTTATGTCTTGAAAGAGAGGACTACCATGACCAAGCCACTCGAAGGTGTAAAGATCCTGGACTTCACGCACGTCCAAGCCGGGCCGGTTTGTACCCAGCTTCTCGCCTGGTTCGGCGCCGATGTGATCAAGGTCGAGCGCCCGGGAACCGGCGATGTCACGCGTTCCCAACTGCGCGACATTCCGGATGTCGACAGCCTGTACTTCACGATGATGAACGGCAACAAGCGTTCGATTACATTGGACACTAAGAACCCGGATGGCCACGACGTGCTGGAGGCGCTCATAAAAATCTGCGACGTCCTCGTCGAGAATTTCGCCCCCGGCGCGCTCGACCGAATGGGGTTCACGTGGGAAAAAATCCACGCGATCAACCCCAAGATCATCGTCGCTTCGGTGAAGGGGTTCGGACCAGGTCGGTTCGAAGACTGCAAGGCCTACGAAAACGTCGCCCAATGCGCCGGCGGGGCAGCCTCCACGACGGGTTTTCGCGATGGAATACCATTGGTTACCGGCGCGGGCATCGGCGATTCCGGAACAGGCGTGCATCTCGCGCTGGGCATCGTCACGGCGCTGTTTCAGCGTACCCGCACTGGGAAAGGGCAGCGGGTGTTGGCGTCGATGCAGGATGCGGTACTAAATCTCTGCCGCGTGAAGCTGCGGGATCAGCAGCGGCTTGCCCGCGGACCGCTGACCGAATACAGCCAATTCGGCGAGGGGATCCCGTTTCTCGACGCAGTCCCGCGGGCAGCCAATGATTCGGGCGGCGCACAACCGGGCAGGGTGCTGAAATGCAAGGGTTGGGAGACCGATCCGAACGCGTACGTCTACCTAATCGTGCAATCGAAGGTATGGGATAGAGTTTGCAAGGTTATCGGCAGGGAAGATTGGATTTCCGATCCCGGCTACGCGACGCCCTCAAGCAGGCTCACCCGCCTCGACGAAATTTTCAACACCATCGAAGCTTGGACGGTCGGCTATACGAAGTTCGAGCTAATGGGCATCCTGAGCAAGCAGGACATCCCGTGCGGCCCCATCCTTTCGATGAAGGAACTTCTCGATGACGCCGCGCTCTATGCCACCGGCACTCTCGTGAAAGTTGACCATCCTGAGCGTGGACCATACGTGACGATCGGTCAGCCGGTGAAGCTCTCAGACAACGAGCTAAAGGTCGAACGGTCGCCGCTTCTCGGCGAGCATACTGACGAAATCCTGACAGAGGTGCTCGGATTCGACGGCGAACGCGTGGCGCACCTCAAGGCGTCTGGAGCGACGGGCCACAAACAGGATCATGTAGGTCATTAGAAATTTCATCGGACAGCGCTTGCTGGAACCGGAGCCAACTGTGCAGGCACGCACAACCCGCAAGGACGGAGGACCCCGTGCGCATCGATCGATGCAACAACGTCAGAGATTTTCGCTCGATAGCAAGGCAGAGACTGCCCGGGCCAATCTTCCACTATATCGACGGCGCAGCAGACGATGAGATCGCCTATCGAAGAAATACCGAGGCTTACGAGCGATGCGACCTGGTGCCCAACGTTCTCGCAGGAGTCGAAAGCATCGATATGTCGACAACGGTCATGGGACAGAAGCTGCAGATGCCCTTGTTCTGCTCACCGACAGCGCTTCAGCGGCTGTTCCATCATGACGGTGAAAGGGCGGTCGCCAAAGCCGCGGAGAAGTTTGGCACCATGTTCGGCGTTTCCTCCCTGGGGACGGTGAGCGTTGAGGAGATCGGTTCCACAATCGGCACGCCGAAGCTTTTCCAATTGTACTTCCATAAGGACAGAGGGCTAACTGGCAGTATGATCGAGCGGTGCATCGCCGCGAATTTTGACGTACTGGCGCTGACCGTCGACACAATCACGGGGGGAAATCGAGAGCGTGATTTGCGGACCGGCTTCACGTCACCACCGCACTTGACTCTTGAGAGTCTCCTCAGTTTCGCCATACACCCGAGATGGGCGGTCAACTACTTCTCGCACGAGAAATTTGCGCTGCCCCAGCTGAAAGACTATGTGAAGGAGGGTTCGAATGTCTCGGTATCCGTCGGCGATTATTTCAGCACGATGCTCGACCAATCGATGAACTGGAAAGACGCCGAGACTGTCCGAAAGAAATGGGGCAAGCAGTTCTGCCTCAAAGGCATCATGAGTGTTGCGGACGCAAAGCGTGCTCTGGACATCGGTGCGACCGCGATCATGGTATCCAATCACGGCGGACGTCAGCTCGACGGGTCGAGGAGCCCATTTGACCAGCTCGCCGAGATCATCGATGCTGTCGGCGACAGGATAGATGTGATTTGCGATGGAGGAATTAGGCGTGGCACCCACGTTTTGAAAGCCCTCTCCCTGGGCGCGAAAGCGTGTTTGGGAGGCAGATTTTATCTGTATGCGCTCGCGGCTGCGGGACAGGTCGGCGTCGAAAGAGCCCTTCAAAATCTCCACAATGAGATCGAACGCGACATGAAGCTGATGGGCTGTCGGTCGATCGACAAGCTAAGCCGTGAGAACCTGACGTTTAGATGATTCGAGGCGGCGCATTTTACGATCAGCACTGGCCGCGCAGCGGCGCAGTACTGAGGCAATGCAGCCTTTGGCGCCGTAGTCACCGCGGCCCGCGCCGGCACCCGCGCCATGAGAGATCTATGCTCAAGCCGGCAAGATCCGGTCGGTAGAAAGGAACTCTCGGTCCCGCGGAAGACGCTCGGCACGCTTGCCGATGTGAGTTCAGATATCGCACCGACTATTTTCTCGTTGGCAGGAATTTAGCAGAGGCGACATAAGGCGGGCTTGAGACGTTACCCAGGGATGGAACGCGACGGGCGCGCGAGGGCTGGCCACGAGACGCCGGCAAAAATGCGCTCGGGCGGCATCGGGCGGCTGCTGACAGTTCACCTCTCCAGCCCAGAGGGGCGCCGCGCGGGCCGGTCCAACCCTTAGCCGAGCATTTGAGAAGCGCTACGTTTTTTTATTAGTTGATCGCGACTAGGGGGACCGAGCCATCGAGTCCGAGTCGGCAAAACCAGCGATACGCAGGTTCAGGTGGACCTCTTCTCATAGCCGCCGTTCCGAGCGGATGCCGAAGCAGTAGCCAACAATCGATCGAAGGTCGTCTTGTCTCGCTTAGCAAGGTGCCAGGTGTGCCCGAAGCCCGGCCAGGTCAACAAAGCGATCGATCGCCCCTAGCAGATGCTTCTCGGGCACATGAAACACTGTTGGGGCCAGATAAGGGCATGCGCCTATGTTGGTGTCGTACTCCCAATTCAAGAGTCATGAGCCGGCTAGGAAAACACTGAACAATGCCGCTTGCCGGGCGACATGGCGGTCGGGTGGTTTTTGATCATAGCAGGTCGCAGGGCGGCGGGTTCAGTCGGCAGAAGCTCACGGTTAACCCTAAGAAAAGCGGCAATGT
>DASXMJ010000217.1 GCA_036495685.1 Candidatus Binataceae bacterium
CGTGCTCATCGAGGAGATCGTGGTTGGGATCGTCGCCGATCAGAGCATCGAACTTGTGATCCACTGGAAGGGCGACAAGCACTCGGCGCTCTACGTACACAAAAATCGAACCGGCCAGCATCGGTATACAACGGACCGGGAGGTGGTCGAGGTCGTCAGGGATCTCGCCCGTACGCTTCCGGATGCTCAGATCGCACGCGTCCTCAATCGTCTCGGCTATCGTACGGGGGCGGGAAATACGTGGGTACAAACGCGGGTCAACTCGCTGCGCAATCATAACGGCATCGCGGCGTTCAATCCGGAACGCGATGGGAGTCAGGCGCTAACTATCGCCGCCGCCGCGAAGCTCCTTGGAGTAAGCACCGCGACCGTTCGCAAGCTGGTGGAATCCGGCCTGCTATGCGCGCATCAGCCGGTGCCGTACGCGCCATGGGCGATCAGCCCCGAACAACTGGCGAGCGAAAAGGTAAAAGCCGCCGTTGAGGCCATAAGGCTGCGGCAAAAGCTCCCGCGAAGCGTTCCAGCAGGGCAACTAAACCTAATAAATCCGGGCACATAGCGAGGTGGGCATTATGTCGTTGGATCGGAGGGTCCGAGAAACACCATGTTCTCCGCGCTCCACGAAAGCGAGGCTCGCCAGCTCCATGATCTGCTTGCGTGACGCGCCGGTGGCGAAGCTGAAGTCGGTTGGGCGCCACGCTGAGAGCCAATTTGACAGCCAAGACATTGAATCTCCTTGAACCTATTGCGTCTCGCTAGAAAAGAAACAGGCGTTTTTCAGAGACGTTCGGGCTAATCGGATTGGCTAGAAAGTTTTCGATCGAAGTATTAGATCGGCGGCTGATGCCGCAGTAGATTACTCCGCCTCCCACTCTGCAATCCGAAATCCATCGGCATCCTCAAACTCACCGGAGGCGATGATCGCCAGATCGTAGACCACCCCGATTCCAAACAGTCCGCCGGTGAGTAGCCACAGTATCCCGCTACCCATTCTCCCGACATAGAAGCGATGTACTCCAAATATGCCGAGGAATATGCAGAGCAGCAGCGCCGTCAGACGCGACCGATCGGAGATATCGGACCAGCCCTGAACGCTACTCGGAGCACCGCACTCAGGGCAGGCCCTCGCGCTTTGGTGCATGAGGTGGCCACACTTGGTGCAGTAGAACATTTCGCGAGCCGCGAGCTTGGGTCTACTTTTGTTCTGCATACCGAACCCCCTACCGATGATTACGTCAACCGATCCGCCGACAGTCAATTGCCCGCTGCAGCCGCAATCCTGCATCACGCATTCCGAGCTTTCCGTGCTGGATCTCGATTGCTGCAGAAAACCGTGCCCCAGAGCCGCAAGGTCCGGTTCGCGCCCGCCTCATTCGCCCTATGCCTCTACGGGGCACTTGCTTGAGCGCGGCAAACCGCGTCGAATATCCGGTGTCGACCGGATTAAAGGGACACACATTTTGAGTACGAATTTCTGCGGTCGTTGCGGCGGCGCGCGAGTATCGCGCGAGGACCTCTATTGTCGCGCGTGCGGCGCGTCATTCGACGAAACTGGTTCCGCTCTGTCCCCCAACCAGTCGCGGGCTCCCAGCGGAGGCCGCGGATGGACCTGGGCTGCAATCGCCTTTGGAATCGCGGCACTCACTCTCCTCGCCTGGCAGCAGCGCGCCGACCGCCAGTCCGTAAAGGCAACCGTTACGCCGGCGGCCGTCGAGCCGACCGCCAATCTGGGCGCGCTCATCAAACAGGCGCGCCCGGCGGTCGTAACAATCATCGTTTACGATCGGCGCGGGCACGAACTGGGTTTCGGCAGCGGATTTTTCGTCAGCTCAAGCGGCGAAATGTTGACCAACCATCACGTGATCGAGGGTGCCACCTCGGCCAAGGTCCGCACCCTTGACGGCCAACTGGCCCCGGTGCAGGTCATCCTTGCCGACGATGCAAAATCGGACCTGGCGCGCCTGCTGGTCCTTGATGAGGAAGAAACCCACTACCTGAGGGTCGCGTCCGAACGGCCGCAGGTGGGCGATCATGTGATGGTGATGGGCAGTCCGATGGGTCTGGACGAAACCGTCACCGAGGGAATCGTTTCGGCGGTCCCGGAACAGCGGGCCGGGCAAAGCGACCTGGAACCGGCCACCTTGCAAATCACCGCAGCCATCTCGGAAGGCTCCAGCGGCGGACCGGTCCTGAATGCGCGGGGCGAGGTGGTCGGCATCGCGACCGCGTTCATGCGCGAGGGCGAGAATCTGAACTTTGCGGTACCCCTGGAACGGATTCTCACGCTCGACCGAAGTCGCCCGCGTACCTTCGCACAATGGCGCCATCCCCAGCGTCCCGTCGCTGCCACCGACTACTACCTCGACGGGCTTGCGTCCTGGCACTTGTCCGATTGTGAAGCGGGGCTCGAGCTTTTCAAGAAAGCCCTCGACAAGGAGCCGCGTCTTGCCGAGGCGTGGTGGGGACGCGGACTCTGCCTCGTCGATGGCGACCAGCAGAACGACGCAATCGCCGCGTTCGATCGGGCTGTACAGCTGCGGCCTGACTTTGCCAACGCACACTACGACCTCGGGATGGTCTATGCCGATGAGGGCCGCCGTGATCTCGCGTCCCGGGAATGCGGTGTCCTGAAGAACCTGTCGCCGCCCCTCGCGCGCAAACTCGAAGGCTATCTAAGCGACGACCATCCTCGGGCGCTTGCCGCGCGCGGGGCCGCAAAGAAATGAAAGGCCGCGCCACGCGCCAACTGCGAGCAGCGAGCGGACCTCTCGAGCACTTCCGGTTCCAACTCCAGGGGAACGAGCCGGCCGGCTAAAGGGCTAACTACGGGAAACGCGCAACCGACTAAGGCGCCGCCGGCGATGCTGCAGCAGCCGGGGAAGGCGCCGGGGATGTCGGCAGTGCGGGCTCGGCAGCGGGAATCGGTGGGAGAGGCTTGGCCGGGCCGTAGAGCAACTGCACCACGGTATGTCCCTGCTTCAGCGATTCCATCGGGCGCCCCTTCATATTTGCCGTCGCAGGCGCGGGGCTCTGCACTATCGCCTCGGCGACTCCCTGACTCTCAAACGGACGGCGCACGTCCAGGGGCGCCGGCTCTACCACGCGTCCGATATTGAAATCGTCGTTGCCAACCACGAGGATTTTCGCTTTCAGGATTACGCCGCGCTCGGCGCGCAGATCGTAGAGCCCGGGCGGCAGGTAGGTCGCAAAGTCGCCATGGTTGTCAGTTGCCGCCACGAACATGTCGCCCGAAGCGCGATTCTGGAAATGAAGCTGGCGATTGTCGGCGGGCCTTCCGTCCTGATAAACGAAATTCCCGCTGACATGTGCGGAGGTAAAGGTGATGGCCGCGCCGGGAGCCGCCAGCCCCAGCGCCATCACGCAGCCGAGAATGAGAGGTTTGATTACCCTAATCGCGCGCATAATTTCCGCACCCTCCCTGGTCTTGGTGCCCGGGCCACGCTACACGATTGATCCTTTCGCGGCGCGCCGCCTATGCTTACCAAAAAACCCGCGCGAGAAAAGGCATGCAACGAGTCGTTCTTTATCACAACCCCGGCTGAGGAAACTCCCGCGGCGCGCTGCAGAAGCTGCGCGACCTAAAGGTCGAGTTCGACCTTATCGAATATCTGAAGAGCCCACCCGACCGAGCAACCCTCGAGAAAATACTTGCGATGCTGGAAAGTCCTCCCGCCGACCTGGTCCGCAAAGACAAGCGTTTCGAGGAACTAAAGCTGAAGGCGACAGACTACACCAGCAAAGAGCAGGTCACCGCGCTGCTGATCAAGCATCCCGAGCTCATGCAGCGGCCGATCGTCGTCCGAGGTAACCGCGCGGTGATCGCGAGACCACCCGATAAACTCGACGCGCTCTTCTGAGCGGAAAAGACTTGGCTCCCGGCCACACCGGAGGGCGGGAACCTGAATTGGTGCGGTGGCAAATCGTGCGGTGGGTTCAGGCGACTTTCTGGACTCTGCCCGCGCGGATGCATCGAGTGCAGACGCGGATTCGCTTGACGCCACCACCGATATGGGCGCGGACTTCTTGCAGATTCGGCTCCCAACGCCGCTTCGATTTGTTGTTGGCGTGGCTCACGTTGTTGCCAACCGACGGTGCCTTGCCGCAAAGTGCACAGCTTCTCATATTTAGATGTCTTCGCTTCCTTAAGTCTGAACCGCCTAGGGTAGCCCGACCTGAGCGCGCGTGAAAGAGGGCTCGAAGCGCGCTCGTAGCAAGACCACTCCGGAGGGATCGGCCGTCAACCGGGCCACCGCATCGCATCCGCACTTCATACTCATGAGCCAGGCCGCCTTGCTCAGTGCATTCGCATAGGCATCGAGGGACGTCTTGAGACCGTCGGCGGCCTTCTTATCCTGGATGGTCAGGTCCTTGCCACCCACGCTCACATCTTGGGGCGTCGTCCCGGTCACGCCGGTAACCATCTCGGTCACCATCGCGACGAACGCCGTCTGATCCAGCCCGGGCACATCGCTGGTCAAGACCTTTCGATACGCGTAGTCGGTTCGATGGTCAGCTTCGACCGCGAGGGCCCTGCTGATAGCGTCGGCTCGGCTAGTTTGCGCCTCTGGCGCGGCCTGGTACTGGGCGAGCATCAGGGTTGCCGCGTGCGAGTCGCCGCCTGCCATCGCACCCAGCGTCCGGCCGAGAAGGCCCTCAGCCTTCGCGCGTTTGAGCTTCACCTGTGCATCAGCCATCAGCTGTCGCACTTGAGGATTGTCCACTCCCGCCGCCTTGAACACGGCGAGCGCCGTATCCGCATCGCCGCGGTCGACCAGCGCCTTCGCGCAGGTCAGCATGTTGAGCGGCTGCGTCTCCCGCAGCGTCGAGGTGGAAAGATAGAGCTTGGTGGCCGCGACCAGCTTCGCTTCGACCCGTGCCTGCACGGCCTCGTAAGCCTGCCACGCGTTGCTCGACAGCAGCTTCTTGCCAGTCGCGCGCTCGACAAAGAGCTGCGCAGGAATGGACAGGATCGCGGTTGCCCCACCGACCACGGTTTCAGTGTCGGAGAAAGTAAATGCGTGCCGGTCCTCGGCCAGGGTGGAAAGATTCAGCGTCCAGATCTCATAGGTGCCGGTGAACCTGGCTTCCTTGTCCTCCTGCTGCGTATGAAAGGAGTCAGTTGGCAAGCTTACCACCATCAGCGCGTCGAGCTGGTCGTCCTTCTCACCGGCAACGAACCGTTTTACACAAGCATCAACGTCTCCCGGCGGTTGAATCGGAACGGCGGTAACATTGGGCAGTTTGGCAACCAGGTTGTCGATGTCGGTTTCGGTCTGCGGAGAAATCGGTCCGACCACGCCTACCCCGATTCTGACCTCGGCACCCGCCCGGGTTGCGCCGATTAGAGCGAGGGCGAGGGTGAGGGAAATGAACGTTCTCTTGAGCATCGGGGCGCTGGTTAGTTCAAAGCGCGGCGCGCAAGAGCTTTCCAGAATCGCGCCCCTCATTCAACTCGAGCGACGCGGTCCTCGTCCAAGCTTAGGTGCGAGCCTCCTTGCAGGGATCGGCTTGAGTATCGGGACCAAAAGCCGCATTGTCTAACAGAGCTATGGCTGGGCGGCTGATTCACATCCTGCCCGAGCAGGTTGCAAGCCAGATCGCAGCGGGCGAGGTGGTGGAGCGGCCCGCCTCCGCAGTCAAAGAGCTGGTAGAAAATTCTCTCGACGCCGGGGCGCATCGTATCGACATCGCAATTGAGCGCGGCGGCTGCGCGCGAATCCTGGTCTCGGACGATGGCTGCGGGATGAGCCGCGAGGACGCAGTCGTGTCGCTGCGCCGCCACGCGACTTCGAAGATTAGCAGCGCGGCCGACCTCGCGGCGATTCGCACGCTCGGGTTTCGCGGCGAGGCGCTCGCCTCCACGGCGAGCGTCTCGCGTATCACCCTGCGCACGCGGTGTCCCGCGGACGCCGCTGGAATCGAAGTCATCGCGACCGCCGGCGATATTGAAGACACGGCCGAATGCGCGATCGCACCGGGCACTCAGATCGAGGTACGCGATCTGTTTTTCAACACTCCCGCGCGCCTCAAGTTCCTCAAGACGGTTCCTACCGAGCAAAGCGCGGTCGCCGTGGCGATTCAGCGGCTGGCGCTGATGAACTATCAAATCGCCTTCTCGCTTTCCGCGGATGGCCGCACCCTGTTCGAATTGCCACGTGCGGCATCGTCGCTGGAACGGGTGCGCCAGATTTTAGGAGCAAAACTCGCTGCTCAAATGCTCACCTTTGAAGCGGTGCGCAATGCGATCCGGGTTCACGGCCTGGCCACCATGAGCCAGGAGTCGTTCGCGACCCCGAGACTTATCTTCACTTTCGTAAATGGCCGCTCGGTACGTGACAAGCTTCTCACTCGTGCGGTCGCACAGGCGTATCAGAGCCTGCTGCCGCGCGGGCGCCATCCTGCCATCGTCCTCGCCGTGGAACTGCGTCATGAAGACGTC
>DASXMJ010000218.1 GCA_036495685.1 Candidatus Binataceae bacterium
TGCCATCTAAATATATGACTCTAAAAGGTAAAACCAGAAGATGAACGGATCCTCAGGAAAACGACTCGACTACCAACCCTGACCCCATGCTCCTCGCCACTGGGGTGGGCGCACTCCCGCATCTACTGCCAGCAAGTCGCTGTGGAAATCTGCAACTCGCTCTTAAGACAGAACTTAAGGAAGGTCTGCACCTAGGGCGCTGCAATGCGAACAATAACACAAGGTTGACGATTTGGCTACAGAGTAGCTTCTAAGGGGCACACTTTCAGTAAAAGTGCGACAATCTGGCTTAGGCTCCAACGTTCAGCACCAGCTATGGCTACGACCCACAAAAAGGTCATCGTCCGCAAAATGGACCGCGACACAGTCAACGGCTATGTCAGCAATGCCTTCGTCACCGAGGGCAAGCTTGAGCTGATGAACACCGCCGGCAACGTCGTAACCATGGACCTGCGCGACATCAAGGGCGTGTACTTTGTGCGTGAGTTCGGCGATACCGAGACGCTGACGCGCAAGACCTTCACCTCCCGGCCGCGCGTCGAAGGCCTTTGGGTGCGGCTGCGCTTTCGCGATAACGAAGTCATCGAGGGCATGATGCCCAACGATTTGCTGCACGAGGGCGGCGAGGGCTTTTCCATCATTCCGCCGGACGCACAGTCGAATACCCAGCGTATCTTCGTGCCGCGCTCGGCCCTGGCGGAGATGACCGTGATCGGCGTGATCGGTGAGAAGTCCGGCCGGCGGGGACGTCGCCCGGACGACATTCGCCAAGTACCCATGTTTCAGTGACCTCGCTAACCAAGCAAGAGGTTTTGAGAGCAAGAGGTTTTGAGGACAAGAGGTTTTGAGAGCAAGAGGTTTTGAGAGCAAGAGGTTTTGAGAAGCGCGAGGTTTTGAGAGCGAGAGGTTTTGAAAGGGCGCACCTTCATGTGCGCCGTTGTCAGTCATTTAGATTTGTCATCCCGACGAGGCCTTCAGGCCGAGGAGGGATCTGCGGTTGACTTTCCGATGAGTCGCTGAAGTTGGCCAGTACCACAATTCCCATGAAACTTTCCGACATCGCCTCCGCCCTCGGCGCCTCGCTGGAAAACGCGGACAGCAACACCGAAATTACGGGCGTCGCCGGCATTGAAGAAGCCGCTGCCGGGCACATCACCTTCGTCGCCAATCCCAAATATGCAGCCTTGGCCAAGACGACGCCTGCTTCGGCTGTCATCGTCTCTGAGGACTTCCCTGCTATCCCCGGCGGCATGCTGCGCAGCAAGAATCCCTACCTGGCCTTCGCCCGCGCTATCAACCTCTTCTACCAAGGCCCTGCCTATGCACCCGGAATACATCGCACAGCCGTCATCGCGCCAACCGCGAAGATCGGCGCCAACGCCCACGTCGGCGCATATGTCGTCGTCGAAGACGATGTACAGATCGGCGACAATGCCGTGCTGCTGCCTCACGTCGTGATCTATCGCAGCGTGACCATCGGCAACAATTTCTTCGCTCATGCGCATGCCGTCGTTCGCGAATTCTGCACCCTGGGCAACAATGTCGTCCTGCAAAACGGTGTCATCGTCGGTTGCGACGGCTTCGGCTTCGCCCGCGACGGCGATCATTGGGAGAAAATCACCCAGTCCGGACCGACCGTCCTGGAAGACAACGTCGAAGTGCAGGCTAACTCCTGCATCGACCGCGCCAGCATTGGCGAAACCCGCATTGGCCGCGGTGCCAAGGTCGATAACCTGGTGCAGGTCGGCCACGGCTCCGCCGTCGGCGAAAACTCGCTATTGTGCTCTCAGGTCGGCCTCGCCGGCTCCACCGTGGTCGGCAAGAACGTGATCCTGGCCGGTCAGGTCGGCGTCGCCGGGCACTGTAATATCGGCGATGGCGTCATCGTGACCGCGCAAAGCGGCACACACGGCGATATTCCCGCCGGCTCCATGGTCAGCGGCTCGCCGGCCTTCGATCACAAACAGTGGTTGCGCGCCGTGGGTATCTTCAGTAAGCTTCCGGAACTTGCCAAAGCTATACGCGCCAAACAGCACGGCAGCAGCAAATCTGCTAAAAACGAGCCCTGAAAGCAAAATACGGGCCCGAACCTGACGATTTGTGCTGCTTTCGCATCAAATTTAGTTACCTAAATACCCCAGGCTGCTTCTAACTTCCTAATGAGTGAAGAAGTTTCCAATCCGCCGTCATCGGTCGCCCTCGGACCGCAGGTTGTCCCGGACAAGCCGATCCGCGTTTTGTTGCTGGACGACCGCGAAGAGAATTTGGTTTTGCGCTCAGCCATCCTGCGCCAGAAGGGCTACTCGGTCATAACCTCCTCTTCCATCGAGGAGGCCGAGTCGAAGATCCAGGGCATCGACATCGCGGTTCTCGATTACCATCTTGGGGTTGGCAAGTTCGGCACCGATGTAGCCGAGACGTTGCGTCGCAAGCGGCCGCAGGTGCCCATCATCATTCTGTCGGCAACCCTCGAGCGGAAGTTCGGCGGCATCGCCGATATGCATCTGCTGAAGGGCTACAGCTCGGTGGAAGATCTGGTGAATGCGCTGCGCTCGTTCGAAGCCAAGAAGCGTGGACGCCCCGTGGTGGTCGACGCGCGTGATTTCTACTATTCGCGCATTTCGATGGCGATGGGCGACGACATTGTCCTGGAAATCCTGGACCGCGACGGCAACTGGCAGTTCGTCAACGACTACTTCGCGTCGATGAACGGACACAAGCGCGCCTGGTTCGCCGGCAAAAATCTGTTCGAACAATTTCCGCAATTGGGAGACGAGTGGCGCGAAATCCTGCGCACCGTTTCCGACACCCGCGAAACCTACATCGATCGCCGCGGCTTTCGCGGCGCTTCACACCTGCCGCAGGAAAGTCCGCATTGGACTTGGAACGTGCTCATCTTCCCCATCAAGCTGCACGACGACCAGGACGGCGCCGTGCTCACGGCCAGGCTCATCGAGAAGAAATAATTTGTGAGCTTTTGAAGGGGCGCAGCTTCATCTGCGCCGTAACTTCCACCTAATTTGAATTGTCATCCCGTCTATAACGACGTTGGCGTTGTCAAGGCGGACGGGGGCGGCGACGCACCGAAGATGCGCCACTTCGCTCTATTGGAAATTCCGGCTCCGACCAAGGGCTCGTTTCCAATCTGCTGGCGAGGCTTGCTTCGCCACCCATCTATTCGGCCACAGGACCATGATTCACATGCGAACTCCCGTCCCATGACAGGAGGCAGGCTGCCCACTCAAGCGGACGATACTTACGCCGCACCACGGGATGACACGGGCTCACCTGCACCACTAGCCGTCAGCTGCACATAGTTCTTGCCGGTGCGCAGCATCCAGTACAACCTGGTGGCCAGCCGCCGAGCCACAGCCACTTTGGCCTGTCCGCGACTGCGCCGCATACACAGCCGTACGTACATGCGCTTCAGCGTGGGATCGAAGCGCGCCGCCGTCTGCGCCGCCTCCACCAGCAAGAAGCGCAACAGCGGCGATCCCTGCTTGCTGATGCGGCCCAGGCGCTGCTTGCCCCCCGAGCTGTACTCAGCCGGAATCAGTCCAACGTAGCTGGCCACCTTTTTGGCATTAGCAAAACGTGCTACCTCGCCAATGGTCAGCACGAAGGCCAGGGCCGTCTGCGGACCTACCCCAGGATGCGTTCGCAGTAAGCGCACCGCCTCCCGCTGCCCGGCTTCGGCCTCGACTTTCTGACTTAGCTGCCGGATCTGGCAGTCCAAATAATCCAGCCGCTGCAGGCACTCATCGCGCCGCTGCGCGGTGTAGGCCGGCAACACCAGCTTCTCTAGATCCGCCCGGCCCGCCTCGGTCCACAGCTGGCGCTTCTTCTGCACCCCTTGATTCAACGCCATGGCTTGCAGCTGGTTCTTTACCTGCGTCCGGTTGCGCACCAGATGATGGCGATGCAGCAGCAACTGCCGCACATCGCGCTGCTCCGCCGTCGGCACCCACAGCTGCGGAAAGCGCCCCTCCAGCAGCAGGTGCAGAATGTGCTCGGCATCGCGCTGGTCCGTCTTCTGCCGCCGCACTACCGAGGCCCGAATCCGCGCCGCATCGCCCAGCAAAAGCTCGTGTCCCAACTCGGCTAGCAAGCGCTCGAACCACTGCGTGTAACCGCAGGCCTCCATGCCCACTTGCGCCGCTTCCTCCAGCGAAGCGTAGAACTGCCGCGCTTCGTCGGGATGCTGCAGGCGGCGAAAACTTAACTCTGCCGTTGACTTGTCAAAGATCGCCACTTGCTGAAACCCAGGGTGAAAGTCACAACCTATAATCAACATCGCGTTGGCTCCTTCCCCGAGCCCCTGGTCTTTGCAAACTCAGAGTACTCGGTTCGATCGAGCCAACGTCGTTATGAAATCAAGCGAAGCCGAGGGATCTGCGGTTTGCCTGCGTTGGAACGTCATTCCGATGCGCGGCGAACCGCAGATCCCTCCACTCCGGCGGGCAAATGCGTCCCGCCTGCGGTCGGGATGACAACCGCAAATGGGAAGCGGATTGATAAATGCGTCGAAGCGCGGCGTTGAAGCGCTGATTTACCGGATTCCCATCGCGCCGCTACTCTCCAACTGCTCTTCCGCAGCCAGGCGCCGCTACCCGCTAATTGCTTTTCCGCTGGTCGCGCAGAATGCGATCGTCGATGGGCTTTCTGCCGGCGAAGCCTTCTTCCGGACTGTGCCAGTGCGTGATGCCCTTCTCGCCCAGCTTCCAGCAGAGCAGAATAATCTCCCCGCCGACGATGCACGGGAAATCCAGCAGCCCGATGTCGAGGTCCTTCACCTGCACGCCGGTCGCGTCGATTTCGGCAACCGCGTCCTTGGCTCGCTGCAACGCCTTGTCGCGTTCTGCCTTGCGGCGCGCCACGGTGACAATGTCGACCCGGGTGCCACCGTTCAGAAAGATGCGATTGGCCAGCGCTTGCTGCTCGGCCTCGACTGCTTCGATCAGCGTTTTGGCCTCGATGGCGGAGCGCAGCAGCGACTCCAGCACCGGCAACAGGCTCTCGGCTTCAGCCACCGTAAAAGTTCGCGCCATATCTAGTTCCAGCCTGGCAACAGTTTGCGCCGTTTGACGTTCAACAACACGACGGCGGTGTTCCCGGAGATCGGACCAATACCGGGGAACCCGCCGCAAGAATTTTTCACGAGGTCGTTTGCGGATAATCACTGGATCTCTAACATCCTATCAAGTGCCGCGCGCGCCCACATCTTTACGTTCTCTTTTACCTTAATTTGATTCACGATATTTCCGTCGACCAGGTTCTCCAGCGCCC
>DASXMJ010000219.1 GCA_036495685.1 Candidatus Binataceae bacterium
CATCGAGTGCCGGATGTTCTTCTTCAGCACCAACAGGGTGAACCAGCTTGGACTTGGGAGCAGCGGCCATAGACCTTCCTCCAGGCGAAGCATCTGAGCCGTAGCAAAGGGCGCCTTAAGAGGGCAAGTTGGCCTCGGCAGATGCAAGACAGGGATAAACCCCGGCCCCTCGCCGGAACGGAGACGGGAGCGGAAGGCCCGTGGGTATTTTCGGTACCCGTGTCCGCCTCCATGGGGGGCGAAGGGCAGACAAGTCGCTGCGACATGCGAGCGTTATCGGGCCGCTCACGCCGATTGACCTTGTCCCCAGGGCAGACTGTATGGTCGTCGCAGAAGGAGCCACCCGGCTATCGCTGAGCCAGCAGGGTGAACCGTCGCGCTGCAATTGCAATGGATCGGAGCAATACCACCACACTGATCTGCCCACTCTCTTGAGGCACCAGCAGCTTTGGCGACCGGCGGGGGCGCGGCTGCGCTGGCCGCGGGGCTTGGACGCCTGACCAAATCGGCGCGATTTCGCCAATCCGGCGATCATATTGGCCAAGGGAGGCGAATGACCAACCGGGCGGAATTCGCAAAACGTTACGGAACCTCGGCCTCTTCCGTTACAGCGTGCCGCTCTGGCGCCTCCTGACTGGGCGAGGGCGCCTCCAGCTCCCAGACCGTGTAGTGCTGCGTGTGAAGAATTGGCCGATACCCGCTGCTTGCGAGCAGCTCCGGTTGAACCAACACCAGCGGCAACAGCTGAATCGGAGAGTCAGATACCACTACCTTCACGCGGCGCTTGGCGACGGCATCGTTGATCGGATCGGTCCAATAGTGCGCGGTTTCACTTATGAGGGTAAAGAAATTGGCAGCGCCTAGTCGCTGGCGCGCCGTCCGGAAGCCGTAATGCTGGTACATGGCTTTTGCTTGGCGATACGTTCCGTACAGTTCTGGATAGCGAATCAGCTGCGCCCGGTTTGCCTCGAAACAAATGAACGACGGCGCGATCACGACGTCACTGGGAGTCGTTGCCCGGCGCACGGTCGCAGCAATTCGCGAGATTTCTTCGTGCGGTGCGAACCCGAAGCCGTACACACTGTCGCGCAGCCAGTTCTCGTTTATCAAGGGCGTGAATATCAGCAGGCAAATCAGGGTGAACAGGCCACCACCGATTGCCCAGATCCAGTCCGACCGCGGTGCCCGCTCGGTCGTGATGAGATTGCGGATGGCATCGTAGAGCGCGAGCAAGCCGAAGCCGGCGATTACTGCGATAAAAGGTAACCCCTCCACGTAGTTATGGCCCCAGGCGGTCGGGCTAAGCAGGCCAAAGAAGAAGTACTGGGCCGCCGCCAGAGCGAGCACCAGACCGGCCGCGCCTTTGACCGGGGCGGCGGCGAGAATGCGAATCACCCCAAGAGCAAACAACGGCGCCAGGATGTCAAGAATAAGGGTCGGGTAGAGCGCGACCGCGGCCCTCGCATCACGGCCCTTCATGAAGTGGAAAAGGAAGGTCTGAAAGACGAATTCAAATCCGTAGCGCCAGTAGCAGAAGGCGGACAGCAGCGCGATCGCGGCCACAACCGCGGTACCGATCGCGATGGCGTAGCCCGTCCGCCGCCGCACTACGCCGAGATAGCCGATGAGAACGACGACTGAAACCACAGCCGTCAACTTAATGGCACATGCGAGCGCGAGGAGCCCGGCGATCGCCACTGCGCCGCGGCGGGTAAGCGACGAGGAGCTTTCATCGACCACCAGGATGGTTGCGCCCACCACCAGCGGCGCCACGAAGCATTCCCGTTCATAGAGGTGGTAGCGAAAGACGAGCGCGCCGAAACCATATAAGATCGCCGACGCGAAGGCGACCGGCCGATCTGCTGCGCGGCGCGCCAGCCCAAAGACGAGCAGACTGGTCGCGTAGATTGCGGCTTCGTTCAAGAACTCGAGTGAATTAAGGCTCGCGCCGAATAACCTGATGTAGACGCCGGCGGCCCACTCCAGAACCGGAAAGTGTACGTGAAGAAAATCCAGATAGGGGCGCATCCCAACCGACACCAGGTACGCATTTTCGAGGTAGAAATCGTCCTCGATCCAGACTTCTGGATAGAGGAACCGCGCCAGGCGCGGGACCAGCAGTACGATGGCGAGCCCCACGCCTATTCCGGTCGCTTGCGGAGTGACGGCCCTGCGCGATGACGACCGGCTCATCGAAGCGAACCTCGCAGGCGTCCCCGCCGTTTGCAGCCTCCGCACGCGGCGCGCCCGATGTCATCACAGTCGCCGTCCTGCTCGCCTTCACGCTCCTGATGATGACGCGATCGGGATCGCGCCGTGGGGCCGAGCTCATGCCGTGGCCGGACGGTCTCGAATACGCCGCACAAGCGGTGAATCTCGATCAAGGTCGAGGAGCGGTTCTGCATTTTGGCGGTTATTCTTACCCGTCCCGCTACCCCGAAGGCTACCCGCTAATTCTTGCCGCCGCCTTGCCGATAATCGGCCATGACGTGGCGCTGCTCTATACCGTGACCATCGCCATCGGGCTTTGCGCAATCGTGGCTATATACCTGCTCGCGCTCAAGCTGTTTGGCCGATCGAGCGCAATTCTGGCCGCGGTTCTGCTCGCACTCTGTCCCGTGTTCGTCGCCTATTCGACGCTGGTTTTGAGCGACGTGCCGACCCTGACCGTTACGCTCCTCGCGGCTTGGGCGCTGGCGCGTGCTACCGATGAGGAAGGCCGTCCCGAGCGCGAGGCCGCGCTCTACGCGACGTGGATCATCCTGGGTTTCATCGCCGGATTCTCCGCGATCATGCGCCCGACTAATGCGATGATCGTGGGAGCAATCGCTGTCGCATTGATCGCAGTTCCGCCACGGGGCGTTGGTCTTCGCGGCATGGCGACTTGCGCTGCGGGCTTTTTCGTCGCGCTGGCGATTATGCCCCTTCTGCAGCTGCATTCAAATGCAATTAATTTCGGCGGCGCGCTAAGCAGCGGCTACGGATGGTGGGTGCCGGAGGTCTACTCGCAATCTGGTCGTCAGTTCAACCTCTCGCATCTCTTCGGACCGACCCTGCCGCGAAACCCGCACGGCAATGTGCCGGTCTACGTGACGGCGTTGTTGGGTTTGGACGGCATGCTGGGCGACCAGGGCGATCCCAGATATTTTCTCTACCCGTTCGCGGCGGCGGCCTTCGCGCTAGTCGGAATCTTCGCGGCGTTGCGGAACCGCGACCAACGCACCACGCGGCGCCTGGCATACTTCGGGCTCGCCTTACTCGGGCTCCTGTTCGCGGTCTACATTTTCGACTTGTTCACCGAAACCGCTTACCTGCTCCCCGGGGTGTTCATCGTATTCATGATGGCAGGGCATGGAGCGGTCGTGGCCAATCGATGGATGCGCGCGGCATTGAGCGCGCGCGCGAGAAGTGCTCCCAGGCTGGCCGCGGCGATCGGCGTGCTCATGCTCGACCTTCTGCTGTTGATTGCACTCGCTACGGAAATCTCGGTTCGCCTGTCAGCCGAACCGCTGCAGTCGCCAACCGTCGAATCGTTGCAACAAATCGAAGCGAAAGTCTCGCCCCGGGCCACGATCCTAAGCAATATCTCCCTTCAGCTTCTGGAGTTGTACCTTTCCGGTAGGTCGCGAAAGTTCGTCGCACTGAATTCACACGATCCGGGCGAGAGCTTCACCGACTACCACCTAAATCGCCTGTTCGCGAAGCGTGCGCTCGGATGGAGCGGACCGATTCCTCAGCTGCTCTTTGCCGATGATGTCATGGCTACCGCCGTGGTGAGCGGACTGAACGCTGATGCACGCAGCGCCGACGGCGCATATTTGCTGCTCGGTGCGCCGGAATCACCTGACTACGCGACGGTGGTGCGCGAGCAAGTGGACAAGCTGGGCGCAGCGTTCGCGATGGAACCGCTGCTGCAAAATCGCAACGTGGGGTTGTTCAAATTGGTTCCCCACTAGCGGACAAATTCACCGGCTGCCGTTAAGAACCCAGTGCCCACGAAGGTCGCCGGGACCGGATAATCCTCGCGCTATTTCCCGGCGCCGCCCTGGTCGCAGGGCCTACTCGCAGCCTCCAAATTGCTGCACCGACTCATCTTTAGCGTCCGTCGCGCGAATCCGAGGAAGCTCGGGGGACTCCTTGGCCCTGAAGGCAGGTAAGGAGCGGGCTGCCCTTTCACCGGTTGTGCTGATTCCAATCCGCGAGCCACCCGGTTTACGTGGAGGGGTCTCTCGTCCTATCCATAGAACCGGGCGGGAGCCTCGCGCTGCTGCACCAACAGGAGACAAATGAGACGGGAAATATTCAGCGCAGAACACGACATGTTCCGGGAGCAGGTGCGGCGGTTAGTCAATACCGAGATCGAGCCAAAAGTCGCCGAATGGAATCGCAACGGCATCAGCGATCGGGAAAGCTGGCGCAGATTGGGTGCGGCCGGCTTTCTGGGAGCAAACGCGCCGGAGGAATACGGCGGCGGGGGCGTGGACTTTCTGTACGACGCAATCGTGATGGAGGAACTCGCACGGGTGCGTGCTCACGGCCTGATGATGGGGCTGCATTCGGATATCTGCCTGCCCTATCTCAGCACCTTCGGCAGCGAAGAGCAGAAGCGACGCTACCTGCCCAAGGCGATCTCGGGTGAGACGATCCTGGCAATCGCCATGACCGAGCCGAGTACCGGTTCGGACCTGGCGGCGGTTCGCACCAGCGCCAAGCGCGAGGGCGATCATTACGTGATCAACGGCTCGAAGATTTTCATCTCAAACGGGCAGCTCGCCGACCTGGTTATCGTGGTGACCAAGACCGATGCGAATGCGAAGCCTGCCCATCGCGGTATCAGCCTGATCCTCGTCGACGGCAATGCGCCGGGTTTCGTGCGCGGGCGCAAACTCGACAAACTCGGCTTCAAAGGACAGGACACCAGCGAGTTGTTCTTCGAGGACTGCCGCGTTCCCGTCACCAACCTGCTCGGCACGGAGGGGCAGGGATTCAAGATGCTGATGGAGAAGCTCCAGCAGGAACGGCTGGTCTGTGCAGTAGGCGCCATCGAGAGCGCCAAGCGCTGCCTCGAAGACACCATCGCATACACCAAGCAGCGCCGCGCTTTCGGGCAGGCGATCTCATCCTTCCAGAACACGCAGTTCAAGCTCGCCGAGATGGCCACCGAGGTCGAAGTGGGACGCGCTTTCGTCGATCGCCTGATGGCCGCGCACGTTCGCCACGAAGACCTGGTGACGGAGGTAAGCATGGCGAAATGGTGGACGACGGAACTGCTCAAAAAGGTCTCCAGCCAGTGCCTGCAACTCTTCGGCGGCTATGGGTTCATGATGGAGTATCCGGTCGCGACCGACTACGCCGACGCCGCCGTGCAGGCCATCTACGCGGGCACCAACGAGATCATGAAGGTGATCATCGCGCGCAGAATGGGACTGGATGTCCGGGACTGAACCGGGAGAATTCGGCCGACCTCCCTTGAGGAAGGACAGCAAGGACTGAGATGTCTTAAAGCCCGGGTCCGGTGCGACGACTAGCTACCACGACCGGTAACCCGCGCGAGGGAGCGAACGCGATGCTGCGGCGTTCGAGGCGGGCCGTGTAACCGGGGACAGGTTTCAGTTCTACACGCGAGAGGATCTGGGCCAGAACGATTTTCATCTGATAGGTCGCGAAAGCCGCGCCGATACATCTGCGCGTCCCGCCCCCGAAGGGGAAGAAGGTGTACGGGTCGATGCGGTTGCTCAAGAACCGTTCGGGGTTGAACTTCAGCGCTTCCTCCCACAGGTCACTGCGGCGATGCGTGAGGTAGATGCATGGCGCGACTACCACGGCGGCGGGAAGTTCACGGCCCGCAATAGTGGCGGGAGCCTGCAGTTCGCGTCCCGCGTTCGGAATGACCGGGTCCAGGCGCATGGTTTCGTTGATGACCGCTTCCAGATAGCGAAGCTTGTTCACATGCTCCGCGGCGGTTGGTTCTGCACCGGTCACCGATCGGACCTCGGTTCGCGCGCGCTCGGCGACCTCAGGGTTTGTCAGCAGGCGATTGATGACCCACGACAACGATGCGGCGGTGGTTTCATGCCCGGCAAGTAACAGGGTCAACATCTCGTCGCGCAAGGTTTCCTGGTCGAGCGGAGCACCGTTCTCGTCACGCGCCAGCAGCAGCATTGAGAGAATATCGCCGCGCGGCTCAGCGCCCGGCTCGCGCCGCTCGCGAATAGTTGCGAACAAGAGTTGCGAAAATTCGCGATGCCACCTGACCGCGCGACCCCACGGGCTCCAGGGGCCGAGATCGATCTGCAGGGCGGGCAGATCGAACAACGTCCCAAAGCGGCTGGCATATACGGCGAATAGCTTTGTCAGGGTCTCGCGGATGAGCATAGCGGTCGGGCCGTTCTGCAATCCGAACACGCTGCGCATGATCACCTCAAAGGTGATTGCGCGCATTGCATGATGAAGCGGGAATGGCTGCTCGATTGGCCAACGATCGATCTCGGCGTCGGCAATGGAACGCATCGTATCGGCGTACGCCCGCATCCGCTCGCCATGAAAAGCAGGCAAGATTAATCGCCGGTCGTGCAAATGCGCAGGGCCATCCAGAAACAGCAGGGATCGTTCGCCCATGAACGCGCCCAGCGGGCGGTTCGCTTTGCCAGCCGCAAAGATCGCTGGGTCGCCCTGGAAAATTTCTCGAATCGCCACCGGGTCGCTGGTGAATACGAATGGCGAAACTCCGGGCACGCGCAACGTGAACCAGTCGCCATAGCGGCGCGCGCAATCATCGAGGAACCTGAAGGGATTGCGGACAAAATTGAGGGTCGCGAAAAAGCCCGGCCCCGGGGGCAATTGCGACGGCTTCAAGCCCGCGAGCGAAGTATCGGCGGCAGATGACACTGTTAGCTCTCCTCAGGCCTTAGAGCGGGGAACTCCCCCTCGACCGATCAGTGAACCACGAGGGTGGCGGATCGAGGGCCGTGCGCTATTCACTTACATTGCGTCGAGCTGCGGTCGATAAGGAGGGTCTTAAGCGGAGCAGCTCATGGCGATCGTTTCAGCCGACCGATGTGAGCGCTATTTTTCGTATCGTTCTACGGGCCGCAAGAAAAGGCACCGAGAGTGGTTCTCGGTGCCCCTTCTCCGCCAGTCATTTTGCGGAAGATCAGCCGACGTTGCGGCCCACCACGGATACGAAGCTGACGCAGCGACCGGGAGCGCCGCCAAGGTTGTGGGTCAGGCCGATCTTTGGATCCTTGATCTGCCGCGGCCCCGCCTCGCCGCGGAACTGGAGCCACATTTCGTACATCATGCGCAATCCCGACGCGCCGATCGGATGGCCGAACGACTTCAGGCCGCCATCCGGATTTACCGGCAGCTTACCCTCGAGGTCGAAGAAACCCTCCAGCACATCCTGCCACGCGGTTCCGCGCGGGCTGAAGCCGAGATCTTCGTAGAGCACCAGTTCAGTAGGCGTGAAGCAGTCGTGCACCTCGGCCATGCTGATCTGTTGGCGCGCATTGGTAATTCCCGCCTGGCGGTAGGCATCGACCGATGAAGCTACGACTTCATTGAAGGTCGTGAAATCGTAGTCCGGCGAAAGCGGCCCTTCGCCAGGTCCTGCGACGAATGACAATGCCTTGATGTAAATTGGATTCTTGCAGTACTTGTGCGCGTCTTCGGCGCGGACGACTATCGCCGCCGCGGATCCGTCGGAGACACCCGAACAATCCATGATCCCCAGCGGGTCCGCGATTTTTGGCGAGTTCTTGATCGCCTCGATCGATACTTCCTTTTGGAATTGCGCCTTCGGGTTGCGCGCACCGTTACGATGATTCTTCCACGCGATGCGCGACAGCACGTCCTTACCCTTTTCCGGATCGAGCCCGTACTTCTTGAAATACGCTGGCGCCAGGAGCGAGAACGATGCGGGAGCGGTCATGCTCCCTTCGGTACCGTCATTGGGAGGGACGTTTCCCACCAGTCCCGAGTAGCCCGAATCCTTGAGTTTCTCGACGCCGATCGCCATGGCAACGTCGAACGCGCCCGACGCGACCGCATAGGCGGCCTGCCGCAGCGCTTCCGATCCGGTGGCGCACATATTCTCAACCCGCGTCACCGGCTTGTATTGAATCTTGAGCGGCTCGGAGAGAGTGAGTCCGGAGATTCCCGAACCCATCGTGCCAAGCCAGTAGGCATCCACGTCATCTGGACCGATGCCGGCCGATTCGTAGGCCTGGTAGGCGGCATCCACTAGCAAATCCTCGGCGCCTTTGTCCCAATGCTCTCCGAACTTGGTGCACCCCATTCCGACGATTGCAACGCGATCCTTGATGCCTTTGCTTGCCATAGTCTCCCTCCGGCCCTAACTCTTATCTCTACGCGAGTCGCGAGAGAAGATTTGGAAAGGCGGTCAGGCCTATCGTTTTGGCCTCGCCTTCCAGAAATAGTTGTGCACGCCATCGGCAGTAAAGAGGCGGCGAAAAGTCATTTCGACCTCGTTACCGATGGCAACTTTCTCGGGTTCGCAATCAGTCATTTCGCCCAGGAACCGTCCGCCGCCATCGAAATCGATGACCACGTTGATGGTTGGCGGATTAAGCGAAAACGCCAGCCGATCAATCGCGTACGTTGCGATCCGCGCGGTCCGGTCCGCAAATGGATACGGTTCCATCTTATCACGGGCCCGGCACTTCACACAGACGCGCTGGGGCGGAAGCTGGGGGGTGCCGCAGTTGGTGCACTTGCTGCCGACAAAAGCGAATTTCCATTGCTCGGAACGAAACATGGGGGGGCCGGCAGGGCGGTCGGGGTCCGGCCGGCGCGGTGGCTCGGTGGGAAGAATCTCGCGCCACTTGAGGTAGCTGCCGTACGAGACGTCGCCCTTCGACTCGATCATCCTGCCGACCGAGCGCAGCGGTTTGAATTCGGCGATCGCCGGTGTGGCAGGCAGCACCATCGCGTCGGCGCCATCCGCGACCGATGCGACCAGCACCCGCTCGCCGGGCTTCAAGCTCGGCAGCACGCTCGCCAGCATCAGCCCCACATGGGCGGCGCCGGTTTGTCCGACTGTCAGTGCAAAGGGATCGGAGAGCTTCGCCGGTTCGATCCTCAATCCGCGGATGATCTCTTCGACCGCGCGTGGATTGGGGGCGTCAATGACGACCTTGGCGAGATCTCCCGGCGAGACCTTGGCCCGGGTCAACACGTCCTGGATGGTTTTGGTGAGGAGGGGCGCATAGGCCTGCGTTAGTGAAAAGCGCTCTTCCCAGGAGTGGGCGAATTGCTCGCCCGGCGCGCGCCAGGTGTCTAGAAACTCGCGGGTCAGCGAGGAGCTTGCCTCGCATTCCGCGATGACGTGATCGGTTCCCAGCACGAAAGCCGCCGCGCCATCGCCGTTTTGCTGCTCGGCTTTACCTTCTGGAGCGCCGAGCCGCGTATCGGCCATCGCCACGACGGCCTGAGAGCGGGAGCTGGCAGCCGCGTCGATGCCCTGCAGGAAAGAGGTCAGGCCGGCCCGGACCGATCCCGTCACATCCATCGCGCGAATCGAGCTTGGCAAGCGGGCAGCGGCGCCGATCACCGTCGCATTGAGCTTTTCGCCGTAGGGCGGCGTGGTGGTCGCGAACAGCAGCGTAGCGATGGTCCCAACGGGCGCGGACTTGAGGGCGTCGCGTACGGCTTCCACCGCCATCGAGGTGCTGTCTTCATCAAAACTCGCTACCGCGCGCTCGCCTTTGCTGGCGGCTACGCCGAGCACCTGCGCAATAGCGGCTCGCTTGAGCCGCCGGTATGGGATGTATGAGCCGTAAGCAACAATTCCAGCCATGTTCGTGATTAAACGCTGATACGGCGTGCGAGGTCAAACCAGTCGGTCGTTGCGGAATTCGACCAATTATCGGTTTCGAGAGTCCCTGACTTCCGCAGCGGCTTGAGGCACAGGGAAGAGCGCAGAGGTCCTGCTCCGGCTCTTTCCTGAGCGCTGGGGTTATCCCAAGCGACGATTCAATATGAAGGTCCCTGTCGCTCGAGGTGGCGGATTAGCGGGGCGTGATGGTCCGTGAACCCTTCGAGGGTGACCACTGCCGTCTGCCCGGTTCGAAACGGACGCTGGGGATCGCGATCTTCGAGCACGATTCGCACCGGGAAGCGTTGCGACAGCCGCACCCAGTTGAGGGTTGGCTCCACTGCGGGAAGGCCCTCTACCGTCGCCCCGTTCTGCTGATAGAGGGCCCAGCCGACCCCCTGCACGCGGCCCCGAAAACGCTTTTCTGGATAACTCAGCAGATAGACATCGACGCTCATGCCGGGGCGAATGTGATCGAGAAAGTTTTCGCGAAAGTTCGCCACCACGTACCAGGTGCGATCGTCGACCAGGCTGAGTACGTCTTTTCCTTCATTGGCGTACTGCCCAACCGAGATATTGAGATTCGTGACCAAGCCGTCAAACGGCGCGTGCACGTAACAATAGTTGACGTTCAAACGGGCGTCTTCCACCGCGGCCTCGGCCTCCTTGCGGCGTGCGTTGATATCGCCGAGCTGTCCGAGATTGTTTTCTGCGCGGCGCACTTCAGAACGCGCGTTGTCCACCCCGGCCTCCGCCGCGTGCACGCGTGATCGTGCATCAAAGACGTCATTGGCAGTAACGAAATGTCTGGCGAGCAGCGGCTCGATGCGTCCGAGGTATTGCTTGTCATATGCCAGGTCGGCTTCGCGTCGTTTCTGCTCGGCCTCCGCGGCGTTGATCGCGTCGGTGTAGGCTTTGATTTCGAGATTGGTGAGCGCGAGTCTCGCGGTGAGCCGATCGAGCGTGGCTTGGTAGGGACGTGGATCGACGACGAACAACAGCGCACCCTGCTTTACGTACTGATTGTCGACGATCGGAAGTTGCACGATCGGTCCGCTGACGTGCGGCGCAACCGCGATCATGTTGGCCCGGACGTAAGCGTCGTCGGTGCGTGGATAGACGTAGTAGATGCGGGTCACGTAAAGCGCGGCGACGATCGCCGTCACGACAATTGCTGCGCTCAGGGTTAGGCCAACAACGCGAAACGCGGAATCGCCGCCGGGTGAAACGCCCGAAGTCATCAGTATCGCCGTCAGATTCGAAAGAAAATCAGATAAACCATGGAGGCAGCCAGCACGGCGAGGGCGATGTAGACGGCTGGCAGCGGCCACAGATACGGTTCGATACCAAGTGTGACAAAGACCGGCCGGAATGCAATCGCCACGATTCCACCCACGATTGCGCAAAACAGCCAGGCAGGGAAATTGGCGCCCGCGATATTAATGATTGGGTCGCATCCGACGCATGCACACAGCAGCATCAGGCCAGCAAGTGATAACGACGAGAGATTGCGCATCGAAGCACCACGATTGTGCCCAAGCACGTGGTCGGATTCAATTCAGGCTGCGGCCCGGGCAGGAGTGAGGCAGCGCCAAAAGACTCTTAGACGGAAACAGGCGGAACAGCTATGGAAATCAGCGGTGAATGGAAACGGAAAGTGCTGAAGACGGTGGGCAAGCGGCGTCGTTGGCAGAGCAGACTCAGCGCACGCGAAGTCGCGATTGCCACAGTGGCGCTGCTCGTGGCGACCTTTGCAGGCTGCACCTATTTCCAGGAGCAACCGGAAATCCAACCCGATCGATTCGCGCCGCCTGCGCCCGATCGATCGTGGATAGAGGCCCGGAGTCTGCGCAAGGAGTATGCGGTCCCGCCTGCGCCCCAGAACGGCGGAGCGGGGGTGACGGTTATTCCCTCGCCGGCGAACCCGCAGATGCCTGCTGGCGAACGCCAGAGTCTTGCCACCCTCATCGATATTTCCCTGACCAACAATCCTGAGACCCGCCGCAGCTGGGAGAATGCGCGCGCCGCGGCCGCCGCCTATGGCGCGTCGAGAGCGCCCTACTACCCGCTGGTCACTACCGAAACTGACGCCGGCTACCAGCGAATTCTGCTTCAATTTTCTACCCGCACCGCCGCGGTTCAGCAATGGCAAGTCCAGCCGATCATCGATCTCACGTACACGCTGGCCGATTTCGGGCGGCGCAGCTCGGAAGCCGAAATCGCGCGGCAGCAGCTGGCGGCGTCGAACTTCGCATTCAATCGCGTCATGCAGAACGTGGTTTTCGGCGTCCAGCAATCGTTTTATGCACTTGCTGCCGCGAAAGCCGCCGTGCAGGCCGCCCAGCAGAACGTAGAACTTGCCAGGACCGACCTCGAGGCTGTTCAGCAGAGACTCGACCTGGGACTTGCGACGCAACCCGCCTTGTTGCTGGCGCGTGAGCGCAAGGCGCAGTCTGAGTTCGAACTCGAGAATGCGAAAACCCTGGTCAACGATGCGCGCGCGGCGCTGGCGGTGGCTATAGGGGTTCCGGCCAATCAGCCGCTGGATGTCGAATCCCTCCGAAACCAGGCGGTACCGAAATCGCTGGGACAGGAGGTCGATGAATTAATTGCCACCGGGGTGCGGGAACGGCCCGACTTGTCCGCAGAGGTCGCGCGGCTTCGCCAGAGCGAGGCGGAGCAGGCGCGGGCGCGCGCCGACTGGTTTCCGGTGCTGGGAGTGAGCGCCAACTACACTCAGGCCAACTGGTGGTACAACTTCAACGGTGCGCCCGTCAATTTCAACAGCCAACCGCAGTACGCGGCGTTGATCGGCTTGCGCTGGGATCTGTTCACCGGCTTTCGGCGCTTGAATGACGATCGTCGAACGGAAGCGAGTCGCTCGGCGCAGCGGGAGTCGGTGCGCTCGCTCGAGTTGCAGACCATCGCCGAGGTGTGGCGCTCGTACTACGATTTTCAGACCGCGGTCAAACGCTACGAATTCGCGCAGGCATTGCTGGCGGCCGCTCAGGAGGCCTACGACGACAACATCGAGACTTATCGCCAGGGGCTCAGCACGATCGTCGAGCTACTGACCGCCGACCGCGATCTGGCAAACGCGCGCTTTACGATGATCCAGTCGACTGCCGACGTGCTGACGTCCTCCGCGGCGGTCGCGAACGCAGTTGGCGCAACAACTCCCGGGCGGTGACTCAGGAGAGCGCCAAGGCGCCAGCGAGCAAAGATCGCGAACCTGGAGTGCCAATCCCTGCAAGCTTGACGCCCTGGCATCTTCCTATTCGAGCTTCACCAGCAGGCCACGGTTTTGTGCGGCCGCAAAGACCATTTTGAACACCCCGATCGCGAACACGAAGTAGAAGACGTTAAGCACCAACCCGCACCAGAAGCGGTGCGGGTTGAAGCCCCCGCCGGCCAGCAACTGGCGCATGCCTTCGAACGAATGCGTGGTGGGCAAGGTCCACGCAATCCCGCGCAGCCACGGCGGCAATGACTTCACCGGGTACAGCACGCACGAAATCGGTGCCAGCAATCCCGCGAAGCTCCATGCCAGCGCCTGGATCTTGGTGGTGTACCGGAAAATCAACCCGGTGATCATGATGCCGAGGGCGAATGCAAACAGCATCAGGTTGATCAGGTAGGGCACGAAGCCCGGCAACCACGGAAAGATATTGAAGTGATAAGCCGCCAGAGCCAGCAGCGAGGCCGCACCGACACCGACCATCGCCTTCGCCACGTTCACGCAGATCAGTCCCGTCATGTACTCCGAGATCGTCAGGGGCGTCGAGAACAGGTTTATCAGGTTACGCGACCACAACTCGTCCAGAAAGCCTACCGCCAGGTCGCGCTGAAACGAGTAGAACAGTCCCCATATGATGACCGCGCTCAACACGAACTTGATGACGTCCGGCTGCATGCCGAGGCCGTGCCCCAGGTAGGTCGTGAAAAAACCCCACATTACGACGTCTAGCACCGGCCAATAGACCATGTCGGTAACGCGATCTACGTTGCGCCGCGCTTCGTACGCGTGGCGCGCCATCACCGCGACTATCCGATGTGCTTTCATCCGCGTACCTCCCGTGCCACGCGCAGGAATACTTCCTCCAGCGCGGGCTCATCACGCTCTTCTTTCAGGATCGCGTGAGTTATTTCGATCGGGCTGCCCACAGCGATCACCTGGCCGTGATTCAGAAATACAATCCGGCTGCATAGCTGCTCGACCTCGGCCATGTTGTGCGAGGTGTAGAGAATCGTCATGCCGCGCTCGCGATTCGCTTCCAGCAACTGCTCTTTAACCCGGCGGGCTATCTCGGGGTCGAGGTACGCCGTCGGCTCATCGAGCAGCAGCAGTTCCGGATCGTTGAGCATCGCCTTGGCAAGCCCGATCCGCGTGTTCTCACCCGAGGAAAGCCGCGCGATCGGCTTGTCGCGCAGCTTTGCGACATCGAACCGCTCCAGCCATTCGCCGATCCGCCGTTGCGGCTCCTTGATCCCATAGAGGCGCGCGAACACGCTGAGATTCTCGTGCACCGTCATCCGGAACGGGAACGCGACGTAAGGCGAGCTGAAGTTCATCCGCTGCAGAATTTCCTCGCGATGCGTCGCCATGGACTTGCCGAAGATCCGGATTTCTCCGGAGGTCGGCGTGATAAGGCCTAGGATCATCTGGATCGTGGTGGTCTTACCGGCCCCGTTGGGCCCGAGCATGCCGACGATCTCGCCCCGTTCTACCCGGAACGACACCCGGTCGACCGCCGTGAAGGTGTCGAAGCGTTTAGTTAGATTTTCTACCTGAACCAGCATCGCGGGATTCCTTTTTCAACACTCGCCCGGGCTCATTCGGCGACGAAAAAAAAACGGCGACCAGCGGGTACACTCTTTGTGGACCCGCGGTCGCCGTACTATGACCGATGTCTGCTGTTACCTAATGCGCAGGCGGCGGGCACAACGCGCGTGCACGGGCTTTAGCCGTGTCGATGTCAAAAGGATTCATGCTTTTGCGTTGCGCCTCCGGAAAACGCAACTAACCTAGCACATTCCTGCTCCGGCTTGCTACGAGGCGCCGCTGCGCTACCCTCGCGTCCATGAAGACCCATACGGCGTGGTTGGCTCTTTGCGTCGCCGCTATTTGCCCGCTTGGGCAGGCGCTGGGCGGTGAAGTGCAGTGCCCTGCGACCATCGCGGTGGATCAGAAAATCAGCAACACCCCCGCCGGATGGACCGCCGGCTACAACGGCTTCACCAACGAGCTCGCCAGCCTGACCGTATACGATGGGCCGCCCGAGGAGGGCGCCTCGCTGGCGTACGGCGAGCAGAAGATGGTCGCAGATAGTGTCACGGAAATCTGGCAACTCGCGCCCAACGATCGCGGCAACTGGATAACCTGCGGATATTCGAATACCGCCGCGCAGCTCACC
>DASXMJ010000220.1 GCA_036495685.1 Candidatus Binataceae bacterium
GAAGTCGACCGTTACGAACGACGCGGCAATGCTGATGCACGAATCATCGCCGTTGAGCCCCTGCGCCGCGGTGAGATTGAGCCCGACTTTGTACGTGCCGGGGCTCGCGATGACGCAGCCGCACGAACCGATTGTCGGGGTGCAATTGTTCTGATCCTTTGACCCGCTTAATGCTGGACTCGCAAATGCTAGAACCAGTCCGGCTGCGCCTACGAATTTGGACAACAGTTGTTTGCTCATTGTGCTCCTTCGCTCTGTGCGAAACCTCCGGTTGTCCGGTCAGCTCTGTTCTTCCCGATTCTTATTGTTGGCGGGACCGTTCTACGCCGTAACGCGAACTTGACCGTCTTTGCGCACGTCGAGCCGGAATTTTTCCTTGCGCTCGATCTGCACGACCCTGCCGTCTTGGATGACGATCTCGACCGATCCAAAACGGAGGCCTCCGATTGCCTGAGCGATGCGCTCCAAAAGGAAGGGATCGATGGTCTGTACGTCGACTTTCCTGTCTGGTTCTATAGATAATTTATCCAATTGATTTACTCATCTGATTCCTCAAAAAAAGGTTCAGTCTGGCCTCCATGTACGCAAAAAATACCCGTCTTTGCTTGACTACTAGCTTCTCCCCAGCCAATTCATAATATTGTCGATTGGATAACTTGACTAAATGTAACGAAGCAGTCAAGAGCGGGAAACGCGGCGCTGCCCGTTCCCGCTTGGGGCCAAGCTCTCGTTTCTGGCGAGGTCAGACCTTAGCGATATTTTGCTGCGACGTTCGCGTAGTTATCCAGCATCGGCAGGATCTTCTCGCGCCGCTCGGAAGGCAGCGGGAAAATCAACCTCTCAAAACCCAGATCGATGAAGCTCTTGATCTCATCGTCCTTCGACGGCGATCCGAACAGTGATAGCGATAGTCCTTTACGCCCGGTTTTCTTTTCTGCCTCGCGCAGCTGTTTGACGCCGCCCGCGAAGTCGTAGCGCGGAAAGTTGATTGGCAACCATCCGTCGCAGTACTCCGCCGCGCGCTCGAACACGCGCTTCGACTGCGAACCAAGCAGGACGGGAGGTCCGCCCGGCTGCACCGGCTTGGGGAAAGACCAGATGGGATCGAAGTTTACAAACTCGCCGTGAAACTCCGCGGCTTCCTTGGTCCAGATCTCGCGCATCGCCAGGATCTTCTCCTTGACGATTTTCCACTTGCGCTTGGCGTCTGCCCCGTGATTCGCCATCTCCTCCACGTTCCATCCTGCGCCGATTCCGAACAGCACGCGCCCGCCGGAGATCATGTCGAGCGACGCGACCTCCTTGGCCAGGGTGATCGGATCGCGCTCGATGACGAGGCAGACCCCGGTGCCGAGCTTGAGCTTCTTGGTCGCCGCCGCGGCCGCACCCAGAGCCACGAACGGATCGTGCGTATGCCAATACTCCTTAGGGAGATCGCCGCCGCCCGGCCAAGGCGTCCTGCGCGATGCCGGAATATGCGTGTGCTCCGGGAACCATAGCGACTCGAAGCCGCGCTGTTCGCTTTCCTGCGCCAACTCGATCGGCTGAATCGCGTAGTCCGTTGAGAACATAGAAAGTGCAAACTGCGTCACGACAAGCTCTCCTCAGGTTTCGGTTACGAAGTTTCAGTTGGCTCGTGAACGGAGCACCTTGCCCGGCAGGTTACCGGCGTGCTTGCCGTGCTCGTAGAGCACCTCGCCGTTGACCACCGTGTACTCGATTCCTTCCGCCGGCATCACCAGCCTGCGCCCTCCGCCAGGCAGATCGTTCTGCATCTTGGCCCGCTTGGCGGAACCCACCGTGCGCGCATCGAAGATGGCCACATCGGCAGGCAGTCCCGTCTTGAGCCGGCCGCGATCCTTCAGTCCGAAGAAGTCCGCCGGTTCGGAGGTGATTCGCTTGACCGCCTGCTCCAGCGTGAGCGCCTGGCGCTCGCGTACCCACGTGCCGAGCAGGTAGGTGCAATAGCCCGCATCGCAGAGCATGTTCACGTGCGCGCCGCCGTCGGAGAGGCCGATCATGGTGCGCGAGTCGGTGATCAATCGGCGGATCCCCTCCTCGTGGTACTGCTGCATCGTATACTGGATGTTCAGGTCGTCTTCGAGCGCGAGGTCGAAGAACGTGTCGAGCGGATCCTTGCCGCGCATCTCCGCCGCCTCTGCCACGGTCTTGCGCTCGTATTGCTTGAGGGCGTCATTCGTCACTTCCAGCACCTCGACCCGGTTCCAGCGCCCTTGGAAAAGATGCGGCCGCTTCAGTTCCTCTCGGAACGTGCCGCGGAAACTCGGATCGCGGTAAAACTCCTTCTGCTTCTCCAGGGTCTGGTTGAACACCGGTCCCCACATCGCCATGTCCGCGAACGAGAACGGGTTGCGCAGGTCCATCTGGACGCTGAATGGTTTGCAAAGGATCTGTGGCACCCCGCCGCGCGAAATCAGGGGTTCGAGGCGATGGAGAATGTCGTCGGTCGCCTCCGGCTTGTCGGGGCGCGAGGCGATCGCGAGCCACGTCACCGGCCGCCCGCTTTCCTCCAGGAGGAACTTCAGCAGGTCGGACTCCTCATCCGAGACCCTTCCGATGCGCTGCGTTAGCGCCACCTCGATCGAACCGCGGCCGAGGCGCTTGAGCTCATTTGCGTATGCCTTCAATTCGTCACGCGATGCCAACCGGCAGGCGAGAGGGCGCCCCTGGAAGCCGATGTGCTGCGCGAGCGTGGTGGTGGAAAATCCGACTGCGCCCGCCTGGACCGCCTCCCCGAGCAACGATGCGATTTTCTGAATCTCGTCGGGCCGCGCCTCGCGCTCCATCGACTCTTCGCCAAACACGAAATGGCGAAACTGGGTCAGTGGCGCGAGGAACGCGAGATTGATTCCCGAACCACGGCGCGCGGCCGCGTCCAAAGATTGAGGAAAGCTTTCCCATTCCCAGGTGATCCCGCGCGACAGCGCGTCAAACGGAATCGCCTCG
>DASXMJ010000221.1 GCA_036495685.1 Candidatus Binataceae bacterium
TGTTCCGGTGGGAATTCAAAGAATTCTTCGACCTCGGGTGCGGTACTTTGCATGCCGATCCCAAGGCGCTGACCCCGGAACTGGATGCGCTCGCGGGCGAACTCGGACGCTTGCCACGGGTCCTTTCGCATCGCGACTATCACGGCCAAAACCTCTTCGTGAAGCGCCAGACCGGCGTCTCCACACTTCGGGTCATCGATTTTCAGGACGCGCTGATGGCGCCAGCCGCGCAGGATCTGGCCGTGTTGCTCACCACTCGAGACATGGCGGGGTTGATATCTCCCGCTCTCGAACGACGGCTGCTGGACTTCTACTACGCGGGCCTGACTCGGCTGGGCGCGGAGACCTTGAGCGCGAAAGCATTTTCGCGCGGCTACCAGCTCTGCGTGCTGCAACACGCTATCAAGATGATGGGACGCTTCCTGATGTTCGAACGCAGCGGCAAATCGGGCTATGCGGTCTTCGTCCCGCACACCATCGATCAAGTGCGGCGAATTCTTGGCGGACCCTGTGCCACGGACTTTCCGGTGCTCGCCCGCGCTTTCCGCGCTCCCCAAATGGAATCCCTGCAATGAGAGCCCTAGTGCTGTCCGCGGGCATTGGCGAGCGGTTGCGACCCCTGACTGAAACGGTCCCAAAACCGCTGGTTGGGGTGGGGGGACGCCCGCTTATTCATTATCCCTTGCTGATGCTCAAGCACGCGGGGATTCGCGAGATCGCGATAAACACCCATCACCTTCCGCGGGCGATGGAAGCTGCGCTCGGGACGGGAGCGCGGCTGGGCATCGACATAATTTGGGCACCCGAGCCGACGCTGCTGGGCACCGGCGGACCGCTGAACGGTCTACGCGGATTTCTGGGCACCGGCACCTTCGTGATCGCCAACTGCGATACCATTCTCGATCTCGAGTTGGACGAGGTTATTCGGTTCCATCGCGACCGTGGTGCTTTGGTCACGCTCGCCGTGGCCCGCCCGGAGAACCTCGACTACTACAGCCATATCGAGCTCGACTCGGACGCGTGCGTCCGCAGGATTCGGCTTCTCAAATCGCGATCGCCGCTCAGCTACGATGACTTCGCAAGGGAGCCGTTGAGCGAAGCCGGGCTCGATTCATTCATGTATTGTGGCGTGATCATCCTGGAGCCTGCGGTGCTGGATCGGATACCGCCTTCCCCGCCCTGGAGCATAATGAGCGGATTGATAGCGCCGATGGTGCACGAGGCCTTGCCGGTCATGGGATTCCGCCATCGCGGCCTAATGCGCACGATCGATGATCTAGGTACCTACGAAAAAGTACGCGCAGAATTCGCCTCAAATCCCCCGCTTTTGCCATTTCTCTAATCCGGAATCCCGTCCCTGGCCGCTGGAAAAGGTCGAGGCAAGCAAAAGCGATCGGTAAACCAACCAACCGTCAATCCGCTGGACGCGGAGCATCCGCA
Source organism: Candidatus Binataceae bacterium (assembly GCA_036495685.1). NCBI lineage: Bacteria > Candidatus Binatota > Binatia (SeqCode) > Binatales (SeqCode) > Binataceae (SeqCode) > Binataceae bacterium (SeqCode). The sequence goes on from DASXMJ010000221.1 coordinate 1,441, forward strand.
GATTCCCTCTGGTCAAGTTCGTTCCGCGCGTCAATGCCTCAATCCCTGCGGAGGCTGTTGCGCCGTCCGCCCGGCACCGCGCTCCGGATCCGCGGCGGCGAGGCGAATAACCCCAATCGGCCGCGCACCTTACAGCGGTCCCGCGCCGCCGAGATCGCACTCCCTCGCACAACAGCCTACGAGCGCCTGGCGCGCAACGGCGAGCACATTTACCATCGCAAAAGCGTCGCGATCAGAAACGCAGCGATCATCAAGAGTCCATATTCCATATGGAGCTGCACCGATCTGAACAGCGCGACATTCAGCTGCTTCGGTTCGGTCTCGTGCATCACGATCCGAAGCTGACTTATCGCCCGCGGCACACTGACCAGCGCGAACAGTCCTGTCCAGGGAATTGCTCCGACGATCATCGCCAACAAACTGGTCGCATACGCGAGCACATCAAATGCAGCAAGCTCGAAGTTTGCGCCAGTGCGCCCAAGAATCGTCGCCAGCGTATGCTTGCCGCGCAGCCGGTCGGTGTCGATATCGCGAATGTTGTTGGCGTGCAGAATGCCAGCGACCAGAAAACCCAGGGGAATCGACGCAAGCACCACGCCCCAGGTGAAGCGTAGCGCCATCACGTAGTAGGTGCCGACGACGATCACCGGACCCATGAACAAAAAGACGGTGAGCTCGCCTAGCGCAACGTACGCAAGCGCGATCGGCCGCGCCGTGTAGAAATAGCCCGCGGCAACCGAGGGAATGCCAATCGCCAGGATCGGCCATCCGCACAGATAGACCAGTACGAGGCCCAGCGCGGCGCCGATCGCAAACGCGATGAGCCCGCCGCGCCACACCTGCTTAGGGGCCAGCAGGCCGCGCTGGATAACCATACTCGGACCGAGCGATTCCGATGAATCTGCCCCCGACCGGAAGTCGTAGTAATCGTTGATAAGATTTGTGCCCGCCTGAATTGCCATCGCTCCGACCAGCGCCAGCACCAGTCTCTCCGGCGCAAAAAAGCCGTCGCGCGCAGCGATCGCCGCGCCCAGCAGCACGGGGATCGCCGCCGCGCTCAGAGAGGGAGCGCGGATCGCCTGGATCCATACAGCCAAGGGCCCTGGGCGTGCTCCTCCGCTCTTCAGAATTGCCGATGCTTCCGTCATGCTCGCCTGTTCCTTTGGTCATTCACCTTCATTGGTTAGAGGGGATCTCGATGGGGTCAGCTGACGGTGCACAGATTTAGTGAGCTCATCCACAACCGCCTCAAACTCCTTACCTCTTCACCAGACCGCCGCCGAACGCAGAATTTTCGCAGAACCCTATCCGTATGGGAGACGGACAGGGCGGTCAAAATATGACCTTGCCTTCCTTTAACCGGGCGATCTCTTCAGCGCCCATCCCCAGCAAGGTTGCCAAAATTTCATCGCTGTGCTCGCCGATTCGCGGTGCACCGCGATAGTCGGGTTCAATGGCGCTAAACTTCACCGGCAGCCCGGGCACGGCGCGCGCACCGGACTCGCCATGCTCTCGCGTAATCATCATCTCCGAGGCGCGAAACGCCTGGTCGGCGGCCAACTCGTGGGTATTGTACACCGGTCCGGCTGCCAGTCCTCGTTCACGCAACCGCCGCACCAACTCGTCGCGGTCGAGATCGCGCGTGCGGGCGGCAACTTCATTTTCGAGCATCTCCACAT
>DASXMJ010000222.1 GCA_036495685.1 Candidatus Binataceae bacterium
CCAAGACGTGGTCAGGGATGATCAACCGGACGCCCGTGAGGGACAGGCCGGGCGTCTTGGGGAGTCGGGAGGTTCATTGTACCGATGAAGCCGGGTAATGCCGGGGGAGGGACGGGACCTCAGTTCAAGACGAACGCACGATGATCAGATCATCGCGCCCGTGCAGATGGAGGACGGCAGCGTCGTGCCGCGTTCGGCGGGAACGCCGCAGGGGGGAGTGATCTCGCCCCTTTTGGCAAACCTGTTCCTGCATTACGCGTTCGACATGTGGATGGCGCGGACGTTTCCGCAGATCCCGTTCGAGCGGTACGCGGACGACATTATTTGTCACTGCAAAAGCGACGCGGAGGCAAGAGGACTCTGGAGCGCGATGGCAGATCGCCTTACGGTCTGCAAGCTGGTGCTTCATCCTGACAAGACGAAGATCGTCTACTGCAAGGATGTGAACCGGCGCGGCGACTTTCCGAACATTCACTTTGATTTTCTCGGGTTCCAGTTTCGAGCACGAAAGATCATGTGGGTGAAACCGGGCAGCCGCATCTTCTCGCACAGCTTCCAACCCGCCGCGAGCCCGACGGCGTTGACGCGCGTCAGGCGCGAAATTCGCCGCTGGGCACTGCATCACCGCAGCGACAAATCCCTGGCCGAACTGGCCCAGATGTACAATCCGTGCATCCTCGGTTGGATCAAACTACTACAGCCATTTCTATCGGACGCAGTTACGTCCGACCCTGCAGAGAATCGATGCCTATGTCATCCGGTGGGCGCGACGCAAGTTTAAGTGACTGCGACACCAGACCAAGGGTGCGCGAGACTGGTTTGCGCGGCTCCGTCGCACGTTTGGGAAGGCCCCGATGGTCGGATGCAGCTCTCCTGGCCTTCGAACACAGCAGGTGCCTTCTCGAAGTGCTCTCTGAGCACCGGCGGATATTCCACGCCGTGGCTTCGAGCTATGGCCAGCTTTTCGGCTCCACTTGGTGTCCACCCAAACCCGATCCCTGGAAAGTACCGCTCGAAGATGCGGACTAAGTCGTCTCGGTGACCGAGTGGGCGTCCGTCGATCCTGGACAGTGTCGCACTCAACCCCACCGTGACTCTCCTAGTGGATGCGCCAGAAAGCGAGCAGGCGTGCCCCATGTTTGGGGTCTGATGCGCGGAAGGTCAGCCCCCGCCGACTCGGCCGAAGGGCTCGCGCCCGGACGAACAAGCCCCTCGGGTGTTTCGCAGAATTACGCACCAGTGACCGTTATTAGCTCATCGAGGACTTGGTGCGCAAATTGTAAGTTTCGCATGAGTCAGCCGAAGCCACGGAGACGGGCGCGGCGATCGAGGTCGTTGGAGATCTTGTTCAGGTGACCGCAAGATTGCTTCCTCGACCAAAATCTTGCGGACGACGCGATGGCAGCGGAGGTGATGCCGCTGGCGTTTGGGGATGGGTGCGAACGGATGCAGGTCGATGTTGAGCTGGCGACGCCATCGGATGAAGCAAACGATGGCGGACATTGCGCGCCTCTTGAACCTATCATCATCAACAATCTGCCGCCTGATACAAAAAGAAAAGACCTGATCGCGGGGTAGTGCTGATCAGGCGATATGTCGTGGCACAATTCGCGTTCGTTCGATTATGCCATTTCACCTCAATGTGGAAAAGATCTCTTTAGATCGCCGTTTGTTGCTCCTCACAATGCTTGTCTGATCAAAACGTGGACGTTTTGGTCATCTCCGTCTTGACGCCGCGTCGCTCATGAGGCAAAGTGCCGTGGCCGCATCCGATATCTTTGGAAAGAAACAAAATGGGCCAACAACGTTTTCAACATTTGGATTCGCAAATTCCGCGGTGCCAACAGGAAGTGGCGACCGCTCCGCAGCACATCGCCCGACAGTCTTCGTGCGGCAACGCGCATGACTGTTCGGGAGAATGAAAAGCTGAAACCGACGGCTCAGGAAGAAATTGTCGAATGGATCAAATATACGGTGCCCGACAAAGAAGAACCCGCATACTTTGGGGAGTTTTAGTTCAAAATCCAGGACGATGGTACCCCGTCGCCGAATGTGGCCGCCAAGAACAAAGACTTAGCGTTGTTGAACGGCCTTTCCATTGCGCAGGAGTTCAATCTTTGGATGAGGGAAAACGGCAAGTCGCAAGCGGTCACCGATTGGAAGAAAGAAGATTGGTCGCCGATGTTTTGTGGGTTGAAACCGCTGGTGATGGATCGGGACGGCGCAGATGAGGTCCTTTGGGATGTTCTTTACAACGAAGGAGTAATGGTCCTTCCGAAAGGCGATATGTCTCCTGAAGGGTGGAGCGAGAATGAGGAGTGGAGCGAGAATGAGGAGTGGAACGAAGTATAGACTCGCGGAGAGAAATAGTCATGGCGAAGGAACAAACACTGACCGCCTGGGTTGAGGATGAAGTTCTCCACATAATGCTCGACGGGAAGGAGTGGAGCATTGCGCTAGATTTCAGAGGCGAAACCGATCCTGATGATGCCGCATTCTTTCTTACGGATCTTGGGCGAGCTTTGGAACAAAAATCGGGCACGGGATAACGATGGTGAAGAAACGAGCAAGAAAGAAATAACCGTGACGGTAAAGCGGAGGAAAATGTCTCCGATCTTGAATGCGACGCTTTGGGTTGAACAATTCACCGAGGATGGAGAAGAGGTCGGCGAGTACCTCAACATACAGCTGCTGAACGAAAACCGTTTAGGGTTCGTTTGAATTTCCAAGGATGAACACGCCGTCACATTCGTTGGAAATCTGGCGGAGGTGTTGAAGAAATAAAGCAGGAGGGAATAGAATGTTCGTGCTTGTGTTGATGGTATCCTGGATACACCTCCAGGAGTTGGACCGATGGGCGCTACAATAACCAGCATCGACAACATCATGAGCATAACAGTTTGTCAGGAGATGGGGCAGCCGTTCAATAAGAACTATGACCTTGCTGGTGCTGCTAAAGACTGTAAAGTCTGATTCATGTGTTTGTATAAGGAATAGGTCCGAAGGAAGAAATAGCCATGGCGAAGGCGAAGGCGAAGGAACAAAAGCAGCAGGTAGTTGACGTCTCGATCCACTACGCCTACGGCCGAAGCGCAACCGCCAAACTTCCGAAAGGAATGACCTGGACGCAACCTCATCAGGTGGGTCATTACGTCAAGGGCAATTTCCTGTTTCTTCGGTTCGATGGCGAGGACAAATGGCACAAGGTCAAACTCAAATTTGACAAGAGCAAACCAATCCTTGACCGCTCATTTGTTTCAAGTAGCGATGTCCCCGAGCTCGGCGAGACAGAGTATAAAGGCGGTAAACCCGTGTAAATGACCAAGGAAAAGAAGCATAACGTCGACTCGTTCCTAAAAAAGGAAACCGCCGGCGACGAGCTTCGACGTGGCGGCGAGGCAGCGATTCGTTGTGAGAAGGAGTTCCAGCAGCATCGTTACTGACGAAACTAACGAACAGGCGGCGAAGAAACGAACACGGAGAAACGATGGTGCCGAAAAAGTAACACGACATAGCCAAAGAAATAGATCAACGTACAACGGGTCGAGCCAGCCAAGCGACCAGAGAAAAAGCGGGCATTGAGGCCGCTTACTAGGTGCTCACGGAAACAAACGCGAGGACTTACACGGGGACCGTCCTAAACGAAGTGAAAGAAATAGTGAGCTCGAATGATCGAGCTGGCCCAGTTAGATCGAACAAAAGGCGGGCATCGACCACCCGCGAAGTCGAAGAAGCAACGATGAGCGAAATGCAATAGAGACAACCATGAGATCGTTTCGAGCGGTCAGCGGTAGCAGGTTCGGGAAAGACAAACGCGGCAAGGCGAAAGCTGGCGTTGATGATGAACTGACGATCTCCAAACTGTCTTTTGAGGATACCGCCAGCTCAATCAACCTTCGACATAAGATTGCGGACCTGTGCGAAGGTGAGAGCACTTACGACATTGCTGCGGCATTATCAATAACAACAGCAAAATTATTGATGCTTGTAAAGCCAAAAGATCGAGACGAGATCTTTCAGGTGTTCTTCCACTCGCAAAACGAAGCAGGTCGAGAAGAAGGACCCACCTCGCAAGAGGCAAACTGCCCCAGTTTCCTCGAGATCATGGATCGGAGAAGTCGCCGAACCGATTGCCAAGAGAAAAACTCGAACGCGGCGAAGGGTAATAACCACAATTCTATCGAAAATAAAACGTGCGGCGCGATGACCGAAAAGAAATACAATGTTTGGGTGAAGCAAGACGGCAGGTGGGTACCGCTGATCGGCCAGCACGGGAACGGTCGCCCGATCTTTGATATGGGGAAGCTTAGTGTGTGGGCGATCCGAGAGAATCGGCTCGCCTTGAGCTTGGACGACGCCCGCAAATGGACGTTGTTGTTAGCCGATCAAGATCCACGTATCACCGACGACGGCTCACCACGCCCGACAGATTGAAAGACGGATTTATCGAAGAAACATAAACGAGAGAATAGGTCATGATCTTCTATCTCGTCCTTCTCATCGCCTTGGTTTGCTTCATTGCAGTGGCAGCTTTTCGTGAGAGAAAGAAGAAAGAAGAGGTAATACGTAAGGCGGCGTTGCTCTTCAAAGAGAATGAACTCAATCTGGATGACTGATCATGAAGATCCTAGCTTTCTAAGGAATTTCCACCGAAAGGTAAGAAATAACTCGATGGTGGGAGCCGAAGATGGAGATCATGTTCGACCTCAAGCCTACAAGTTTGCGGACGAACTGTTTCAAATCATTGGCGATCAAACCGACCTTGAACTGCCCGATCAGATAACCGTGTTGATATCGGTGCTGATAGGCGTTTCCGCTAACCGGCCGCTGAGCGGACGAACATCGCCATTTGACATCCTGGGCCGTGTTGTGCTGGAGCCGCAGGCACAATCATCTGGCAGCAGGTATCGGCGACGGCACTCGAACAGTGGCATCGCGGCTTTGCGGCAGATGCACGCTAGGATGAATGCCTCCGTTTCCCCGATTTGCTAGTAAAAAAGTACTTCATCGCATAACGGCCGTCTCGCGCCGGCAAAGACGCGCCGCAATTTATGCAAGTTAGGTCACGCTTTTCAAGGGTAGGTTCAGCTTCGACCCGCACTAGCTCATAGCGCGTCTCGCAAGTGCGGCAATTGAATGGCTCTGGTTGTGGGCTTGTCATGCCGGTGATCTGGCGGTCAAAGCTGGTTTCCCGCAAGGGGGTGCGTAAAGCCACGCCAAAATTTAATCCGATCGCCGCGTCGGGGTCAGGTGTCAGACGTTCATGTATACGCATGCTCCATCTCGCAGATTGCCACCTTGACGATGCAGTCGTCGCCGTCGTCGCGATCGCTGGCGCCACGTGCCAAACACGTCTCCGTGAAAACATTTTTAACAACCTCGCATCAGGCGGAACAACGCGAATTCTTCAACTTTCATGAACGCACTCATCAAAAATCTCCAATTGAAGGTCTTAGGCTTCGAACGCATCTCGAGGTCAGCGAGCGGCATGGCATTTGCCTTACGCGCTCCGAAGATCTGGAGAAGGAACATGACCAGCACAACCAAACTTACACTAGTTGCCGCTACTGTTGCGGCGTTGTCGCTCGCCTCGCCTGCGTTCGCCCAATCGTTCGATCCAGCGGCCGTGACAGGCAACGTGCAGCCTGCGAATATACGCCCGTACCTGGTAGTCAGGAGGCAATTGGGCCCCATCGCAACGGACTCCGAGCTTACGCCAGAGTCGCTGCTCCAGGCGAGAATTGGTACGCCCCGACTCCGTGGGACCTCGACGGCGGCGCCTTCAGTTACTTGATGCACGGGCGGCTGTAACACGGAAATATCCCGTTACTCGAAGAAAGAGGCTCTCAGCCCTAAGCACCGCTTAGAGTCCCGTGCGCTCAGATGCTGACGAACCTTGCGCTGGCGGTTCAGGACCCTGAGTCGTTCCTGATCTAACTTTCTCGTCGCAGGCCTGTGAATTTGCCGGTATTCGCATGGCTTTGACTCCGTGGATTGCAAAGCGTGAGCTGGTGTTTACCGGACAATGGAGACGCGAATGCCGCGCTACAGTGCGGATTTGGTGCAAACGATGCGGGATGCGTTGGACGACGTGATGACCAAGATTCCAGCGAACCAGGCGACGTCGCCAGTGAAAGCGAAAGTTGCCGAAGTTATTTTGAAAACGGCCGCGAAAGGGCAAACAAGCTATCAAGGCCTGATAAGCGCCGCGTCAGAGCAGATTCACACCATAATTTCCGAACTGACATAAAGGCGGAAAGCCGGGAAAGGAGGAGTCGTCAGTGATCGTGACGACTTTTTCGTCGAGGCAATTCGTCTTGATGCGCAGTTCGTGGCCTCTGTAGGTCATCGTCCCATCTTTCCTGCGCTGCCCGACTCCCGTTACTTCGCGTAGTTGCTCCAGGGGCCTTGGCCCGGCGTGGTGCACAAGCCCCCACTTGGCGGGATAATGATGTCGCCGGGCACAGGCGCATTATTGCTCGGCCGCGCAGCCGACCATGAGCTTATCTGAGCCTCGGTGCACATTGCCGGCATGGCGCAAGTCGGCGGCTTATTGAACTGATCTAACGGATTATGGCAGATAGGCAAACTCGCTACCGGAACGGAGCGGTTCGTCCACCAAACGACGCCGCCAAGCACGGCCGCGCAGACCACGACGACCCCGGCGAAGATCGCCACCGTGATGCGGAACGAGCGATAGACGGCGCACAGCCAGATCAGGCCGAGACAGAAGGCGATGACGAAGAGAAAGTGCATGAGTGTCCCCCTCAGAACATGCGATTGGCGGAGTTGCGGTGAATGTGCGGATGGTCGGTTCGGTCCCCGCAAATTAATTCCGCCTTCACCTGAAGGCACCTTTGTAGCTATGTGGCAGTCGATCATAGGCAAGCAAATCGACGCCATGTGCATTGCCCGAAGTGGGCATAACGTTCCAACCCATTCGAGATAGCCGATAGGCCGCGAAGTACATTCCGATATTTCCGATAACCTGCGCGTCTTAACTTGCCATTGCTCATTCTCCCGTTGTGAGCCGCATTCGCGCGCCTTAGTCGCGTGAATTGGTCGCTGGAACATCGCTGCCGCGGAGATTACATTCCCGCTATGACCGCCGCCGCCACAAAAACCCCGCGCCGTACCGAGCGGCAGTTCGCCGCATCGCGCGCGCTCGCCGAGCCGCGGCGCTTCGCGATGCTCAAGGAGATCGGCGCCTGCGCCGGGCCGGCCGCGTGTAGCGCGCTGCACAAGAAGCACAAGGTGAGCGCCGCGACGCTGTCCCACCACCTAAAGGAACTCGAGACCGCGGGCCTGATCGAAATCGTCCGTCAGGGAAAATTCGCCAATCTCCTTCTCAACCGCGGCGTCCCGCGCGCCTATCTCGATCGCTTGGCGAAAATCTGAACGCTTTCCTCCCCTTGCAGAACTGCGGTTCATCCTGGCCGCCAAGGAAGTGGCCAAGCATTTCGGCCCGGACGGCGGCAGCATCATCAACATCTCGTCGGTGGCCAGCGAGAAGGCGGTGCCGACAGCGACAGTCTACTCGGCCACCAAGGGTGCGGTCGACACGCTGACGCGCGTGCTCGAGCTTGGCCCGCGCAAAATCCGCGTCAACGCCATCGCACCGGGCGGGGTGGAGACCGAGGGCGCCCACGCCGCCGGTGTCATCGGCAGCGATTTCGAGAAGGACATGGTGGCGCGCACCGCGCTCGGCCAGCCCGACGATATCGCCCGCATCGCCGTGTTTCTGGCCTCCGACGCCGCCGCCTGGGTCACCAGCGAGCGGCTCACCGCGTCGGGCGGGTATCACTAAAGCGCGGCGAGCTGAATAGAGCAAGGCTGAACTCAATCGCACCGGGCAGCTAGCCGTTGGCTTCTCCGGTTGGTTGGAAAAGTAAGGGGCGTCTCAGCGACGCCCAAAGTTCTAAGCCGCGTCGGGTTCGACTTCGGACCCCGTCTCGACGACCTCACTTGCATCGTCACTGACGTGACGTCAGCTTCGTCGGTGGCTGACAACCAAGACACAATCAAGCCGGCGGCTGAAGAAGGCTGTCAGACCTTTGTCGGTAACGCGCTGCGGTCTAAATGTCCGGTTTCAGCGTTGCGCGCGACGGGTCGTGGTCGCTTTGCAGTCTTAGCCATAAGGCAGCACCGCTGGCGGCCGAAAAGCTTATGAGGGTTGGCGGGGCTTAGTTGGGTTGTGTACTCAGCTCTTAAATTCCCCATGGAAGCCAAAAGGTATGACGTGCGGCGCAAACGCGCGTCCAACCTCTTCAAAGCTCCGTGCGTCAAGCACTAACAGGAATGAGCGGCCGCGCTGGCCGTCAAGGACCACGGAGACGATCACACCTTCAAGATGATCCGCACCATTCGGCCGCGAAAGGAATACCGGTTCTCCAGGAAAACACCCGTCCTCGAACCATCGTCGCACCTGATGGCCCCGCAGATCAAAACGCAGGAGTTGATTATAAAACCCTTCCGGCCGATCCTTGCGACCGCCTGCGGCATAGGCCGTTCCGTAGTCCAACCCGGCCTCGCGCGCATAGTCGATCGTCGGCAGTTCGGCGAACTCGTCGAACAGAACCTCGCTCGTCACGTCGCTGCCGTTAAGCGGCACGGTGTAGCGTTTGACCTGACTGTTTTCCAACGCCTCGGCTGCGGCCCGCCGATCGAGATACAGGTTGCTTATATGGCGACCCTCCGGGTAGGTGGGCACATCGAACAAAAGCGCACTGTCGCGCTCAAAACAGTTGATCTGATGGATGCCGAAAAACGGCTCGCCCTGGGCGCGGGCAACGACTGACCCGTCTGCCTTTGATACCACAGTGAAGATGGTGCCGCGCTCGGGGAGCCATTCGTAGTTCTCGATGAACGGCCGCTTCCTCACCGCGATTGCCTGCACGTCGGCAACCAGCGGGTATTCCGCGAGCAGGACGTAATGCTCGCTCATGCCGAAGCTGTGCATGTAAGCCGGGCGCTCGACAGGCACGACAGCAAAGCGCGTTCGTTTGCCATCGCGCGGTCCGCGATGAATCTCGTAGCGGCACTCACGAGCGAATATGTCGACGTTATTGATGAGATCGCCGGTGGCGCGATCGAAGTGGGGGTGAGGGGTCGTGTGCTGGGGCCGCGGGTTGCCATCGGCGTCGAGCAGGATGTCGTCGCGCCACGGCCACTCGCCGCGGGTCTCCAGCGTTTGCGGATCGATGGCGATCGGGAGCGGAGCCTCGCCCAGTGCCATGAGCATGTCACCGGCGTTGATAGCGTTCACGTTCGCATTTCC
>DASXMJ010000223.1 GCA_036495685.1 Candidatus Binataceae bacterium
GGACAGCAAACCGGTCCGCCGCGATACGCGAGAAAGCTGGGTTGCCCGCAAGGGTTGGGAATCGGGCGCTTTCATCCGGGGGCGCTGATTGTTAGTTACTCCGAGATGGTCCGCAGACCACTCAGCTTGCACGCCTTCTGCTTGGCGATTTGCGCCTCGCTGTTGTCCCCGCTCTTCGTGTCGCCCGCGGGCGCCGTACCCAGCGACACTGCCGCCGTTGCTCAGCACGGAATGGTAGTGGCGGAAACCACGGAAGCATCCGCAGCGGGTGTCGAGATTCTCAAGCACGGAGGCAACGCGATCGATGCCGCGTGCGCCGCTGGGCTCGCGACCGGGGTTACCCACGCGGCCTCGTGTGGAATCGGCGGCGGCGGTTTCATGCTCATCTACCTCGCCAGCACCGGCGAATTCTATGCACTCGACTATCGCGAGCGCGCTCCGCTCAAGGCGACGGCGAACATGTTTATCCGCGATGGTCATCCGGACGAATCGCTCGCGCGCAGCGGCGCGCTCGCGATCGCGGTGCCCGGCGACGTCGCCGGCATCGATGCGGCCCTGCGGCGCTACGGGACGATGACGTTTCAGCAGGTCGCGGTGCCCGCGGTGCGACTGGCACAGAACGGCTTTGCGCTGAGCCCGCATCTGGCGCGTGAAATCAGCTCGCTGGCGAATAGCCTCAAGCTCGACCCCGGCCTCGCGGCCGTGTTTCTCAAGCCCGACGGCAGCGCCCCCAAACCTGGCGATCTCATTTTCAACAAGAACCTGGCGGCCACGCTTAAGCGTCTGGGCAACCAACCAAGCGAGGTTTTCTACCACGGACCGATCGCAGAGGAGCTGGTGCAATTCATCCAGGGGCATGGCGGAATAGTTACCAGCGAAGACTTGGCCAACTACCAGCCAGTCTGGCGTGACCCGCTGCACCGCGCGTATCGAGGCTACGAGGTCTACGTGATGCCGCCGCCATCGTCGGGCGGGGTGTTGCTTGAGATGCTCGGCATGCTCGAAACCGGGCATCTGGGCGGTCTGGGGGTAAATTCATCACCCTACCTGGCCCGCCTCATCGAGGTGATGCGCGAGGGATTTATCGATCGCGAGAAATACGCCGACCCCGCTTTCGTCAACGTGCCGGTGGTCAAGCTGCTTTCGGCGCAGCATATCGATCAGGCGCGCGAGCGTGCGCTGCACCATAAGCTAACGCCGCCGGCCGAAACCGCACACGACCACGGCACTGCGAATCTCATCGTCGCCGACCGGCAGGGAAATGTGGTGGTGCTGACCACGACCATCAACACCTCGTTCGGCGCCAAGCTGATGGATCCCAACCTCGGGATCATACTGAACAACGAGATGGATGATTTCGGGGTGGCTCCGGGAGTTCCGAACGCGTTTCGCCTGGAGGGCGAGCCAGCCAATGAAATCGCGCCCGGCAAGCGGCCGCTGTCATCGATGGCGCCGGTGATCGTGGCAAAGAATGGTAAGCCGGTTCTCGCGGTGGGCGGGTCAGGTGGTCCGACGATTGTTACCGGGGTACTGCAGGTGATGCTCGACGTGCTCGATTTCCATCTCGGGCCGGGTGTGTCGGTGGACCTGCCGCGAATTCATGAGCAGGCGGCTCCGGAAACGGTCGTCATCGAGGAAAAGATGCCTGGGCAGACCACTTCCGCACTCACACAGATGGGCTATCGGTTGCGGATGGTTCCGATGCTGGGTGCGGTGGGAGCGTTGAAAACCGAGCCGGGGAATTTGCGAGGTGCGGCGGATGCGCGCAAGGGCGGATTAGCGAGCGGGTACTGACGCTAATCGCCGAGGTAGTGGTCGCGCAGATGCGCGACCCCCGACGCGGTGATCCTGACCATCAAACCATCGCCCACCCGCACCTTTGTCACCAGGCCTCGATCATTTGCATCTTCCCATACCGGAAACTTGGGGCAGGAAGTGCGCCAGGCGTCCATCACTTCCTCGTAGCTCCGTTCGCGCGGTGCCAACCACGCCAGCAGATCCAGGATCAGCGACTCGAGTGTATCGCCCATCGATTCCTAAAGGGTTGATGCGATTTCCGGCAGGTGTACCCGAACCAGCGTAGCCAGTTCCTCATCCGAAATAGAAGTGTTTCGTCCCGCGCTGTACTGGTGGTCGACCCAATCGGTTATCTTCCGGACGGCGTCGGCTTGCTTGCTTACCTGGGTGGAGCCCTTAAGCTTGAAGTACGAATTGATCCACCAGGCGACTCCAGCGGTGCCGGAGGTCTTGTCGACCGCCACGCGCGGTGGGCGGCCAAGAATCTTGCCGGTGTCGAAGATGTTGTAGATTTCCTCGTCCTTGAGGAGTCCATCGGCATGGATTCCGGCGCGGGTCGAGTTGAACTCGCGGCCTACGAATGGATAGTTCGCGGGGATGCGATAGCCTATCTGGTTCTCGAAATAATCGGCGATTTCGGTGATTACGGCGGTATCAACTCCGTTGCAACCCTTGAGCGAGATGTAGTCCATCACCAGGCCCTCGAGCGGAGGATTTCCGGTCCGTTCACCGTAGCCCAGCAGGGTGCCGTTCGCGTACATGCATCCGTAGAGCCACGCGGCGGTAGCGTTGGCGAGTACCTTGTGAAAGTCGTTGTGCCCGTGCCACTCCAAGCATTCGGACGGGACTCCGCATTCGCGGCGCAGGCCCAGAATCAACTTGGGAACGCTGCGTGGCAATGCAACACCCGGATACGGTACCCCGAATCCCAGGGTGTCGCAGACGCGAATCTTCACCTGGGCGCCACCGGCTGCGCGCAACTCCATCAGCTCGGTGACAAACGGCACCACGAACCCGTAGAAGTCGGCGCGGGTCGCATCTTCGAGATGGCATCGGATGGTGAGGCCCTCATCGAGCGCTGACCGGACGATCCCCAGGTAATCCTCCAGCGCCTGGCCGCGCGTTTTCCGAAGCTTTCGGAAGATATGATAGTCCGAACAGGAAGTCAGAATGCCGGTTTCCTTTATTCCGATTTCCTTTACCAGCTTCAGGTCGGCCTTAACCGCGCGAATCCATCCGGTGACTTCGGGAAACTCAAAACCGAGCGCCAGACAGCGCCGTACCGCCTCGCGATCCAGGTCGGAATACAAAAAGAACTCGGTTTGGCGAATCACGCCGTTAGGCCCGCCGAGTCGATGCAGCATCGTATAGAGCGCGACAATCTGATCGACGCTGTAGGGTGGGCGCGCCTGCTGGCCATCGCGGAAGGTCGTGTCCGTGATGAAGAACTCGGGCGCCGGATCCGGTGCTTCGATCGCCCCATCGAACTCGATCTTAGGGACCGCATGGTAGGGAAACATCTCGCGCAGCAGATTCGGTTCGGCGATCTCGCGGACTTGCGGAGCCGAGAGCCCTATGCCGGCGGATCCATTCGGTGACTTTGCCTTGGCCATGAGCGCCTCCTGCGCAAGGAGAAACGAGCGTTGTACGTGCAATATCAGCTTTCCGATCAACATATGTCAAGTTCTGTCAACATGAATAAATATGACATTTCGCGCAACGAAAGCTGACACCCGATGACCGGGGCCGCTGCCGATAAGACGTCCGCGGGCGCGCCCCCAAGCCCGCGCGCAGAGAAGAGTCCGGGATTCTGCGAGGAGTTGCGCGCCCGCGCAGCTGTCGCGCGCGAAGGGTGCGGTGGTTTGCGGACGGCTGTGGATCGAGATGATTCTCAACCATGGATGCCGGCGGTCGAGGCGGCGCCGTACTGTGACCAACAGCCTTCAGTCGCTAGACTCGTTCGCCGTGGCCGCAGCCAATCCCGGTTCCCGCCAACCGCCGTCGACCGCGCCGACGCCGAGCGCGATGCGCGCTAGCGCCGCTCCAGCGGCGCTAGCAGCTCTCATTTTCTTCTTTAATCTGTGGCGTTACGGGTTGTGGGAGCCGGATGAGGCGCGCTACGCGGAAATCGCGCGCGAGATGGTCTCGGGCGGGTCGCTCGTGATCCCGCACCTGAACTACGTCATCTACGTCGAGAAGCCGCCCCTGCTCTATTGGTTGACCTCCATTTCCTTTGCGGTCTTCGGAATCAATGAATTCGCCACGCGGCTGTCCGTGGCGCTGTTCGGCGTGCTCGGCGTTGCGGCCACTGCGTGGTTTGCGGCGCGCTGCTTTGGCACGCGGCATGCGCTCGTCGCGGGCGGAATCCTGGCGACGATTCCTCTTTACGCGACGATGGCGCAGGTGGTGACCACCGACATGATGCTGACCACCTTCGTGACGATCGCAAACTTCGCACTGTTCCTGCACTGGCGCGAGGGTGGCCGATGGTGCTGGCTGGGGTATGCCGCGATTGCCCTCGGGGTGCTGACCAAGGGCCCGGTGGCGATCATCCTGCCGCTTTTAGGGATGCTCGCGTTCCTCGTCTGGGAACGCGACTGGCGCGGGGCGATCGCACGCTTTCGGGTGCTCGGCGGGCTCGGGCTCGTGGTGGTAATCAGCGCGCCGTGGTTTATCTCGATGATCGTGCTTGTCCCGGGATATTTCGATTTCTATTTCGTGGGAGAGCATCTGCGGCGCGCGTTCCAGGTATCGTATAGCCACGGCGAGCCGGTTTACTTCTACGTTCCGGTGCTGCTTGCGGGACTGTTGCCCTGGTCACTGCTGGTGCCATTTCTTACCTGGCGCCGACTTAAGCCGAATCCCGCGCGGCGATTCTGTGTAGCGGCGGCAGTGAGTACCAGCGTCGTGTTTTCGTGCGCCAGCGCGAAGCTCATCCCCTATATCCTGCCGGCGGTGCCGCCGATCGCGATTCTGATCGCCGACGGAATCATCTCCTGCGCGTGGCCTTTCGAAACACAGGGACGAGCGGTCGCCCCACCAGACTCGCGCATTCTCGCCGAAAGCGGACCCCTGCTCGGAATTCTGGGAGCGGTCGCGATTGCCGCGGGCATTTTCGCGGCGCGATTTGCATCCCCATATCCCATGTACATGCAACCCGCGCTTCTGGGCGTGGGAGCGGTGCTGATAGCCGGTGGTGCCATCGTCACGGCTCTGTTCCTTGTCCGCCTGAACGGCGCTGGAACTATGGCCCTGATATTGACCATGGCGTTTGCGTTGATGGGGGCCAGTTGGGCCCGAATCGAGGCGGAACCGTTGCGCTCCTATGCAGTTCTCGCGCGCGAAATAGCTCTGCGCGCGCCTGACGCGACGGTGATTTGCTACCATCGCTACGTGCAGGGGCTCCCCTTCTATACCCGCAAACGTGTCGTGCTGGTCGGCGCACGGACTGAGCTCGGGTTTGGTTCGAGGCTTGCACCCGAAGCGGGCGAATATTTTCTCAGGAACGACGCCGACCTGCTGCGTTTGTGGCACAGCTCCGGCAAGAAAGTGCTGGTGCTGGACGAGACCGACCTTGCGCGCCTCGGCGAGCAGCTCGGCACATTCAGCGTGATCGGCGCGGAATTTCACAAGCGCGCAATCGAGAAATCTGGTGAGCGAGCAGACCGCGAGTAAATTTTCTCCTGCCGACGAGAACGTCGCGGCCCCCAACCGGCGCTCTTCGTATCTCGCCTTCGCGACTCGCGCGGGCGTCGGCTTGTTGGTCATCGGATTTCTGCTGTGGCACTACGACGCGCGGCCGGTGCTGCGCATCCTGGGACGGGAGAATCTCGAGTACTTCGTCGCGACGGTCGCGATTTACGTCGCCGGGCAAGTGATGTCGGCGTGGCGGTGGCAATTGCTGGCCGCGGTAGTGGGAGTGCGCGCGCGCTTTCGTGACTTTCTCGGATATTATTTCGTGGGCTTGTTCACGAATCTGTTCGTTCCGGGGCTGCTCGGCGGTGACGCGCTCCGTGCGGTGTACCTCGGCCGCAAAACCCATCGACTCGGCGAAGCGATTGCATCGGTGGTGGCGGATCGTGGAACTGGGCTGATTGCTCTGTTCTGGCTTGCGGCCCTGATGGCTTTGCTGATTCCTTCCGCACTGGCACCACCGCTCATAAGGGCCATCGTGCTCATTGGCGCCATCGCGCTGGCCCTCGTGCTTCTGGCTCCGCTCGCCGCGATGATACTGCCGCGCCTGCCGCGTTTGTTGCGCCGGGGTCTGGGAGTTGTGCATCCGTATCTACATCGCCCGCTCTCGATGTTGCCAGGCTTTTCGCTCTCCTTCTTGCTCCAGGCATCGCTCGGGATGGCGCAATGGATCTTGGCGCGCGGGCTCGGGCTACCCCAACCGCTCGCCGTGTTTCTGCTGTGTGTACCGATCGCGAACGTGGCGGCCGGGTTGCCGGTAACCTTGAACGGGTTGGGAGTTCGCGAAACCGCTTACCTGATTCTCTTCGGGATGGCCGGAATGGCGCGTGACGACGCGATTGCGCTGGGGCTTTTGTGGTTCGCTGCCACCATGCTTGGGGGTCTCACGGGCGCGGTCGCATTTGCCCTTACAGATTTTCCGGAAAAGCGGGGGGTCCAACGGCGCTGAGCGGCTGCGCAGCGGTTTGGTCCGAAAGCAAGGGTGGAATACTCCCAAAATACATCGCATTTTCCCTGAAATCTTGCGTTCGGCTCAGCCGGTTTGTATAGTGCCTGAC
The DNA here is from genome assembly GCA_036495685.1 of Candidatus Binataceae bacterium. NCBI lineage: Bacteria > Candidatus Binatota > Binatia (SeqCode) > Binatales (SeqCode) > Binataceae (SeqCode) > Binataceae bacterium (SeqCode). Next base: position 6,549 of record DASXMJ010000223.1, read on the forward strand.
TAACCAAGCGGACAGGCCACTCGGAGACGCCTATACCATGGATTTTATGAAGACCCTGTTCCTGAACCCGCCGTCCTATGACGACTTCGACGGTGGGGCAGGCTCTCGCTATCAAGCTACCCGCGAGGTTTGGTCTTTCTGGTACCCCACGTGGCTTGCATATCCTGCCGGGATGATACCGGGGGCTCGGTTGCTGGATGCCCCTCCACATGGGTACTCGGTCGAGCAGACCATCAACGAAGCCAAGGCCTACGACCTGGTGGTCTTGCACACTTCCACTCCCTCGCTCCGGATGGATCTGCGAACGGCCGAATCGATCAAGGCCGCAAATCCCAATGCCACCATCGCCTTTGTCGGTGGGCATCCGACCGCCCGCCCGGACGAGGTGCTGCAGCTATCGAACGCGGTCGATGTCGCGGGACGCAAAGAATTCGATCATTCGATAGTCGAGGTCGCGCGGGGCATGGATTGGGACAAGATAACTGGAATCAGCTATCGCAGGAATGGCTCGATTCATCACAACCCGGATCGCCCAAATCTTACCGACGAGCAACTCGACCAGCTTCCGTTCGTAACCGAGGTCTACGAAAAGAACCTGGACTACCTGAAATACAACAGCCCCTACTGCCAGTACCCGTATGTGTCGATGTACACGGGGCGCGGCTGTCCGGCGAAGTGTACTTTCTGCCTGTGGCCACAGGTCACCCAGGGCCATCGCTACCGAGTGCGCAGTCCCGAGAACGTGCTTGAAGAAGTGTCGGCAATGAAGGCCAAGTTCCCGAAAATGAAGGAACTCTTCTTTGACGACGACACCTTCACCGCCGACCCGGCGCGCGCGCGCAAGATCGCGCAACTACTGAAGCCGCTCGGCATAACCTGGTCGACCAATTCGCGCGCCAATGTCGATTACGAAACGCTGAAAATTCTGAAGGACGGCGGGCTGCGGCTGTTCGTGGTCGGCTACGAATCGGGCAACGCGCAGATCTTGAAGAATATCAAGAAAGGCGTCGGCCTTGACCGTGCGCGCCGTTTTACTCGCGATTGCCATGAAATAGGCATTCTCCTGCACGGTACCTTTATCCTGGGTCTGCCGGGCGAGACCAAGGACACCATCGAGGAATCGATGCGGTTTGCGCGCGAGATGGACTGCGAAACCATCCAGGTCTCGCTGGCTTCCCCCTACCCCGGCACCGAGCTGTTCGAATACGTGACCAAGAACGGTTACCTGGCGGTCGATCCGCTGCTCGACGAATCGGGTTACCAGAAGTGCACCATCAAGTATCCGGGCCTGAGCAATGATGAGATCTACGGTGCGGTGGAACGCTTTTACCGCAGCTTCTATTTCCGCCCGCGCTACATCTTCAAGTCAGTGAAGAAGATGATGACCTCCACCGAAGAGGCGAAGCGGCTGCTGAAGGAGGGTATGCAGTTTCTCTCTACCATGCGCCAGCGCCGGCATCAGATGGCTCAGCAGCGAGTGGCCGCCTAAACAAGGCCCGAGGGAGGCGGTTTACCATTGAGCGCGGGGCCTGCCTGGCCGGCCTACTGGCTGTCATGAGCTTACTTAGCCTTCTCTGCGACGCGGGCATAATCATCGGCGTCGGTTACTGTCTCGCATCATTTGTCGCCGCGCTGCGCTTCGCAAAGCGGGCAGCGAAACGGCCCGCGGCGCTCCCGAAGATCGCTCCCCGCGTCGCAATTCTGAAACCTTTGCACGGAACGGACGAGTCGCTGGCCGCAAACCTGATGAGCTTCCTCGAGGTGACGTATCCGCGGCTCGACTATTTCTTCGCGGTGTCATCTTATGATGACCCGGCGGCGGAAGTTCCGACCGCGCTGCGCGCCCGCTACCAGTTCGCGAATATCAGGCTGCTGGTGGGCGAAGAACCGGACTGCGCGAACCGCAAAATCGCCAAAGTTATCAGGATGTCGGACCGCGCCGAAAAGGCGGACATTTTCGTGATGAGCGACGCGGACATCTCGGTCGATCGCGACTACCTTCTTCGAATCGTGAGCGAGCTGGAGGCGGACGACCAGGTGGGCATCGTGACTTGCGCATATCGCGCGCGGCCGTCTGGATCCTTCATGTCACGGCTGGAAGCGTTGTTCGTGAATACCGATTTCACACCGCAGGTGCTTTTGTCCTCCGCACTTGAACCGATGCGCCATGCCCTGGGCGCGACCGTCGCGATAAAGCGCGATGCCCTGGAGTCGATCGGCGGATTTCGCGCCGTAAAAGATCTGCTCGCGGACGATTTCTACCTGGGTAGGTTCGCCACTCAACACGGCTGGCGGGTCAGGCTCTCCGACTCGCTGGTGACGCTGAGCTTCGAGGAGACGCGGCTCAGGGCGGTGTGGCGCCGACAACTTCGCTGGGCACGCACGGTACGGTGGGTGCGCCCGGTCAGCGTAGGGACCATCTTCTGCCATGCGACCTTCTGGGCGCTGCTGCTTATGCTCATCTCCGGATTCAGTGCTGGCAGTATTGCAGTGTTGGTTGGCGTCCTCACCCTTCGTATCGGCATCTCGGCCGTGATCATCGCGCGGGTGCTCAAGCTGCCCGGGTTGGCGCGCGACGCGTTGATGGTTCCTCTGAAAGACGTGTTGGCCGCGGCAATCTGGCTGGTCAGCTTAACCGGCAATGAGGTTGTGTGGGGTGGAGAGCGCTTCCGGAGCGGGCGCGACGGCATGATGCGCGCGGTGACTCGGTCCGCCGCACGACGCGCCACGGTGGGATCGTCGCATCGGGCGGCATCCTGAGCGCCGCCTCAGGCACCTGCCCGACAGCCTCTGATCCTTTCTAGAACCCGGGCGGCGGTTGAGGACAAACCGCTCAGTAACACGCAGCGTCCCCCTGTTCGGCGATCGCCAGGCACTTTGGTGCTCCACCCGGCTCGAACCCGAGAGACTCCGCGTGTACGGGCGGCGGGCCGGCACACGTAGCGAGGCGAACTCCTCCCCTAAAACCGGGCCTTCGGCACCGGCAGTCCGGGGACGTCCGCACGGGTGTGGAATATCGTTCCTTTGCGCTCTTTGTCGTCGGTGTTGTCCGCGGTCACGATGTATAAATCCAGCATGTCGCGCCCGCCGAACACGAGGCTCGTGACCATCGTGGCCGCCAGCTTGATGCGTTTCTTCAAGATGCCGTCGTTGCCGAAATGCACCACTTCGCCCACCCGGACTGCGGCGACCCAAATTCCACCCTGCGCATCGACCGCCATTCCATCGGGCCATCCCTCGGGCAGCTTGGCGAAGATTCGACGATTCTTGACCGTGCGGTCGGTCGCCACGTCGTAGGCCCAGACCGCGCCGGTGGTGGAGTCGCTGTGATACAGGAGCTTGCGGTCCGGGCTGAAGCCGAGACCATTGGTAACTTCGATGCCATCATAGAGTTTGGTCGCGCGTCCCGGCGGGTCGACGCGAAACAAGCTGCCGGGGACGGGTTTACCGCTGCCCAGCGGATCGAAATTGAGCGACCCGGTATAAACGCTGCCCTGGTCGTCGACGGTGAGATCATTCAGACCCATGAGCGGCTTGCCTTCCCACTCCACGAACAGGTTGCGGCTTTGCCCCGTGTTTTCATCGAACAGGATCAGCCCCCGGCCGGTACACACGATCCCTCCACCCTGATTGAACATCATGCCGCCAACCCCCTTGCGCTTGGGGATGACGGTATCCACGCGGCCGTCGGGATTGCGCCGATAAACGCCACCGTTGGGGATGTCGCTGAAATAGAGTCGGCCCTGCTCGTCGATGCGGGGTGCTTCCAGCAGGCCATA
>DASXMJ010000224.1 GCA_036495685.1 Candidatus Binataceae bacterium
GCGGGTATCGCTACTCTTCCCAAAAGAGGATCTTCGACCCAACGCACGGTTTTGCGCTCGTTGAGATGCGGATGCGCGATAGCCTCGTTAAGAGTGAGAACCGGCGCGCATGGGACCCGTTCTTTGTCCATGGCGGCGATCGCATCCTCGCGTGTGGGGAAGGTCGCCAGCCATTCCTCAATTATCGACTGAAGCTCGAAGCGGTTCTTTTGTCGATCCCGTGCACGCTGAAAGCGGGGATCGGTCGCGAGCTCGGGTTTACCCATCGCGCGGACCATCTGCGGCCATTGATGCACCGCCAGCAGAATCATGATGTATTGGTCGTCGCGATAGCGGAAGTTGCCCGCTGGTCCAGGTCCATCGGCCTGAGATCCAGCGCGTTTGGGCCGCACCCGATCTCCCGCCAGCGCGATCTTTGGCACATTTAGTTCGTGCATGTGGAAATAGGTGTCGATCAGCGACGCATCGAGGTACTGCCCTTCGCCGGTGCGCTCTCGATGCAGCAAGGCCGCGAATGTCGCCATTGCCGCCGCAACCCCGGTTGAGACGTCACCGATCGCCATTCCGATCATCACCGGAGCGCGATCCGTTTCGCCGAGGTTATCAGTGATTCCCGCGTAGGCCTGTCCGATCGTATCGTAGCCCGCCTTGCTGGATAGCGGTCCGGTTTGGCCGGCCATCGAGATTGAACACATGATGATCTTGGGGTTGACCTTCTTCACGTCCTCGTAAGAAAAGCCCATCCGCCCGATCACCCCCGGCGCAAAATTCTCTACTAATACGTCGAACTTTGGGATCATCGACATGACCAGCTCGCGTGCTCCCGGCTGCTTCATGTCGATTGCAAGGCTGAGCTTGCTGTGATCGTGTTGCATGTAGTAGGTGCTGTGGCTGCTGGACTTGTGGCTGCGCGGCTTGAAGCCGGCGTCGCGAATGCGATCGCCGCCGGGGGCCAATTCCAGCTTGACGACCTCCGCGCCGAGCTCGGCCATCAGGCGCGTGCAAGTTGGTCCGGCCACAAATTGGGTAAAATCGAGAACGCGATAGCCCTCGAGCATCCTTGGCGCATTTGCCATGGCAATCGAATCCTCCGAGGCTCTCGTCGCGGTTGCCGGGTAGTTGCGACGCTGCACCAACCGCGCGAGAGGTTTTGCCAATCGCTATCACAGAGTTCATCGACCGGACAATCTACGCCTTCAGTTACTTTGCACGCTGGCGGATTTCCGCGAGTTCGGAATCTTCGACCAAGATGCCGGCGGACTCCAGCTCATCGAGGCGCTGTTCACTGTAGCCTAGGTATTCGCGCAGAATTTGACGATTGTCTTCACCGGCCATTGATAGAATCGGCTGAAACTCGACCTTGGTCTCGGAGAAGAGGTACGGTACCTTGGGCAGGTCGATTTCGCCGTAGCCGGGAACCTCCAGCGCCTGTAGCGCTCCCCGCCCCTCATTCTTGATCAGTTCGACCGTCTGGCGCAGATCGAGCACCGGCGCGGACAGGTAGTGGCGATCCGAGAGGAACTTGAGCGCCGCGTCGCGGCTACCGAAGGAATGAAGCCATTCTTCAATAATTTCCGCCAGCGCGTGCCTATTGTTCCATCGTGCGTAGTAGGTCTTGAAGCGCTCGTCTGTAAATAGCTCCGGCTTGCCAATATCCCTGGTGAAGGGCTCCCATTGATGGTTCAACACGGTCAGAATGATCCATCCCTCGCTGGTCGGGAACAACCCGCACGGTGTGGCTCCAGGGCGATGACGTCCGGTAGGTCCCGGGTTGTAGTCGCCATAGGTGAAAAGATTCTGCATAAGAAATACGTCGTGGATGTGGAAGACGCATTCGTAGAGCGCTACGTCGATATACTGGCCGATCCCGGTCCGTTCCCGATAGTAAAGCGCGGCCAGAACCGCTGCGACGCCGTTTACACCGCCGCCACCGTCGGCGAGGTACATCCCGGGATAAACCGGCGTGCCGTCTTCAGTTCCGGTTAGATGCAGCAAGCCCGAGAGCGCCTGCGCGGTCATATCGTTTCCTGGTCGATTCGCGCGCGAACCTGTCTGGCCGAAGCCCGAAATCGAACACATGATAACCCGAGGATTGATCGCCTTGAACGCCTCGTAGCTCAAACCATACTTACTTAGTACTCCGGGAGTATAGTTCTCGATTACTATGTCGAAGTGCCGCGCCAATTCGACGACGATCGCCGCACCTTCGGGCTGCTTAAAGTCGATGCAGATGCTGCGTTTGCCCCGATTGTAGTAGATATAGCCGGGTGATTGTCCCTCCACTCTTGGTGGATAACCACCGAGCCTGGAATATTCGCCGCTCGGGGGCATCTCGAGCTTAACCACCTCGGCGCCAAGATCGGCAAGAATACGGCCCAGAGTGGGACCTGCTATATACTGCGTAATGTCCAGAACGCGAACACCGGTAAGGTTTTGGGGCATAGCTTTAGACATCTTGGCCTCCGTCGCGCGCGTTACATTGGTCCTTATCTCGCGTCGCTACCCTACGCTTCAAGGGCGTGAAAGATAGCTGACAAGTTCTTTACCGTTTTCCTGAGCTCACAGGGAGGAATCGGAAGCATTCCCGGGATGCCGCAAAGCAGCTCGGTCTCGTTTGCAAGGGCGAATATTCCTGGAACTACTGCTTGAGTCCGTCTTTCGCCAAGACGAGGAGGGCGACCTCCGCGGCAAAGCCGAGCGCGCTGGTGCGACGTGGTTGCTGCCATCCTCGTCAAGCCTGGCCCCATGACCGCTGTTTCCCCTGGGCTCTTTTTCCTCCTCAAGCCAGTTCGCGTGAGGCGGTTATCCAACGAACCTGGTCATGCATGAAACACGTCAGATGGTGCTTCCTACATTTCCGCCGTCGGTGCAAGAAGACGGAGTAGCGTGGTAGTAGGCAGTATGCGGAATATCGACGCAAGCTACTCCAAGGAGAACAAATATGAAAATTGGCATTTCGATGATCTACAAGCGTGTCGATGACTCCGCGCCGAACCCGGGGGACTTCGCGCGCGAATGCGAACAGCTGGGGCTTGAATCTGTGTGGGTCGGCGATCACATGCTCTTTCACGCAGATCCGAAGACGCGATTTCCCGCAGGCGACGGACGCATTCCCGATCACTACGCTCACTTCCCCGAACCGTTCATCGTGCTTGCGATGGCGGCGGCCACTACCAAAAAGCTGCGTGTCGGGACCTCGGTATTGCTGGTGCCCGAACATCCGCCGCTCGCAACCGCCAAGCGGATCGCAACGCTCGATCGTATCTCAGGGGGGCGGGTGATCCTCGGAGTGGGGACAGGATGGCTGCGGGAAGCAGCGATCCCGCTCGGCTCGGATTTCGACCATCGTTGGACCCAGGCCGAAGAATACGTACAAGCTATGCGAGCTCTGTGGTCTACCGCGGCCGCTTCGTTCCACGGCAAGTACGTCGATTTCGAGGATATCGTGGTCAATCCCAAGCCTGTGCAGCAGCCGGGACCGCCGGTCCTTATCGGCAGTACCGACAAGCGGGCGCTCCGGTGGGTCGCGCGCTGGGGTGATGGTTACAATCCTGTCTGCTTCCAAGCCGACAGAGCCGTAAATTACATGCGAAAGCAGCTAGCCGGACTCAGGGAGGAGTGCGACAAAGCCGGCCGCGACTTCCGCAAGCTTGACATCACGGTCATGATCGCGCTGCCCGATACGCGTACGCAGACGCAGGAGATTATAGCTGCGATGGCCAGTATAGGTGTCCAGCGCATCGTCGAGGTGAGCGCTGTAGAACCGTTATTCGGCGTCGGTGATTATCGCGCGAAACTAGACCGCCTCGCGAAGGTCGCTCTGTAGCTCCATCGTTTGATCGGTTGTGGGTTCGTGACGATCCATGTTCCGGAGCCGGCATCGGACGAGGGCGAATCGACCCTGATTTTCGTCAAGGTCTGATTCGCACACAGCAACCCACGCGCGTATAAAGGCTGAAAGCTTGCCGAGGAAGGCTGTTCGACCTATAGAAACGAAGCGGAGCGAGCGTCAAGATAGCGATCCGGTTGAAGTATTTTTTCAACCGCTGCGAGAGGACGACAATTTTGCAATTCGAAACCTTGGCAACTGGATACGGACTGCTTGAAGGCCCGCGCATCGACGAACGCAATCGCCTTTACTACAGCGACGCGCGCGGCGGTGGGGTCTTTCGCCGCAGCCCCGACGGCACCATCGAAACTCTCATTGCGGGGCGCAAGATGGTCGGCGGTATCGCTTTGAATCAAGGTGGTGGATTGATCGTCACGGGCGCGACGGTCAGCCACTGGAACGAAAAGACCGGGAGCCTTACCGACATTTTCTCTCAATGGGAGGGCAAACCCCTGTTCGGGATGAATGACTTGACAATCGACGATCAGGGCAGTCTTTGGGGCGGGACCTTCGGCATCGACATTAACCAGTTCGATTTCAAGAGCACGCCGCCGCCGGGTTCTTTGTTCCGCATCGATCCGCCAGGAAAGACCACCAAGCTCTGGGAAGGGGTGGAAGTAACTAATGGTCTAGGCTTCAGTCCCGATCGCAAGTTGCTTTACCATAACGATTCGACCACTCGCGCAGTATGGGTCTACGACGTGCGTTCGGACCGCACGGTGGGCGATCGCAGATTGTTTGCGCGCCTTCCCGAAGGTATGCCTGACGGGCTCGCGGTCGATGCCGAGGGTGGTGTCTGGGTTGCCGTTGTTTTTGGCGCGGGCGAAGTGGTGCGTTTTAAGAGTGACGGTATGCTTGACCAGCGGATAAAGGTGCCTGCCAAGACCGTAACGAGCCTCGTATTCGGCGGCACTGATATGTGCGACCTCTACGTGGTCACAGCCGACAACTCCGACAATCGCGATCTGAAGGGTACCATCTTTCGTGCGCATTCGCAGATCGCCGGCCTGCCTGTGCCCAACTCCCGCTTCTAAACGATCAGATCGTGACGGGCTGTTTGCGTAAGGTCGAGCGAAAGCACCGTCCCGAAAACCACGTCAAAAGGGCCTGCAACGAGCCGGTTCCATAGCAGGGTTAACGGGGCTGAATGCGCAGGTCACCGCGCGGACCATCAAGCGCGACTGATAGTGATTCGCAACCTCAGGAGCCCTCACCCCTCAAGTCCGTGCATGCGAGATCTCATCCATTCTTGAATTTGTCCATGATCGAACCGCCAGGCGCTGCCGATCTTAAAGCCCGGCAGTTCACCGCGCTTGGCCATCTTACAGACCATCGATGGATGAACCTTCAGGTGTTTCGCCACCTCTACAGTGGTTAGTTTCGCGCCAAATCGTCCAGGTTCAAGGTCTAGGTTCTTCTCTAGTACCGGCTCCGCGTTGAGCGTTGCCATGCACTTCTCCTCCTGGCTGGATGCGTTCGCTGTTTTGTTCGCCCGGCAGTTGACGTCCGGGACAGTCTTCGGACACCCAACGTCGTGTGGTCTCATCATCCAGAAAATCGAGGCTCAGAACGCCGACGTGGACTGCTCGCCATTCTCCGTCATCCGAGGGTCTCGCGAAGTCCCTCCGACAAACTAGACACTGCCGGTGAAAGAAGGTGCGACCGTCGATTTGGACTTGTCGGCGCGACCAGCGGTGAGTGGTCGAGACGTGAAACCGCGTCATAGTCACCTCGCTCCTCTGTCTCAGACTCTCTAGTAGAACGACGGTCAACCGATGGGGGGTCGTTGGTGAGTTGGACCCCTAGCCGGTTACCTCCTGCTCGGCGTCGTCCTGGTTCTGGAGCAGCTGGCCCAGCCCGTCGGCGATCAAGGTGGCGGCCAAAAAGACTTGCTCCTGGATTTCTTTGGGCATGAGCGCCTCCCCCGTATAACCCAGCACCCGCGCCCCCTCGATGAACATGGCCTGACAAAGACGCCCTAGCCTGACCGGGTCGCTGAAGGCGTGTGGCTTGGGGCTAATGTGATTACCCACGGCCTGCGTGCGTTCCTCCTCAAATATCTTGGATGATCTTATCCACACGAGTACCGAACGGCTTCCTGGTTCGACGGTCTGATGCAGTTATGGCTAGTTCCGCTAGCCAACCCTAGGCGCGAATGGTTGCGCGGATCGGGTCTGCGATCAATTTATCGAAAGATATAGCCGAGGGTTTAGCGAAGGATATGGCCGT
>DASXMJ010000225.1 GCA_036495685.1 Candidatus Binataceae bacterium
CCAGCGTCTAAAAAAGATCCTTACTTCTCGCGAATGCGGTAGCCGATTCTAGACGTCGGTTCGGGTTCACATCAGCAAACGTGCGCGATAACGCCATTACCTATTTCACTCATTCTGACGGGAGCTTCGCGCTCAATCGCAAAGAGATGGACGATCGGCTCGACGGCTTCTATCCGCAAGGCTCTACGCAATGGGACGCCCTCGGCCACCTGTGCGTTGGCGAGCATGGCTTCTGGAGCGGCATCACGCGTAATCCGATGGACGGCCCAACCAGCTGCCTGGCAGCACGGAAGCCGGGCAGAGAGAAATTTCATCGAGCGTGCGAGGGCTTTCGCAATACCGACCGATTGATTCGACCGAGGTCGGTTCGCACAATTTGATCCAAATGGATCGCCGAATTGGAGCGGACGTAAGCGAAGTGCAATGCCGACGCTTCATCGAGGCTGGCAGAATGATCCGGACTTGAACGATGAGCACAACTTCGAAAAAGCGGTTCCGGCGGCGGATGAGCTCAGCCGCCCGTTTTGGGATGCGGCCAGGGAGCGGAGGTTGGTGATCCAGCGGTGCGGTTATGCGGATACTACAATCATCCGCCACGGCGCCTTTGCGACGCATGCTTCGCGCAAGACTTGCGCTTCGAGCCGATCCGCGGACGTGGCACGATCTATACCTTCACAGTGATGCATCAGCGGGATGTCGCTGGCTTCGAAGACGATGCCCCGTTCGTCAATATCGTGGTTGAGCTGGCGGAGCAGCCACAGTTGCTGATGGTACCCAATCTGCCGATCGCTGATCGCGATAAAGTGAGAATCGGCGCCGCAGTCGAGGTTGACTTCGAAGATCGTGGCGACGGCGTCGTGGTGCTGCAATTTCGCATCGTCTGAAGATTCTTTGAGCAGGTGGGAACATTCGCGATGTGGCAGGGCAAAGGAAAAGTTGCAATCGCCGGAATCGGCTTTTCCGAAATCTCGCGGCGGCCGCAGAAGCAGCTCGGCCTGCTTGCGGTTGATGCCTGCCTCGCAGCGATTGGCGATGCAGGCCTAGCCGCAAACCGAATCGATGGACTGGCGACCTATCCCGAATCACCATTCGCGGGCGCCGGAAATCGCGACGGCGAAGACGTCGTGAGCGTCAACTGGGTGATAAACCATCTTGCGCTCGCGCCGGACCTCAAATGGTATGCACAGATCGAGACCGGTATGATCGCGAGCCCGATCATCGAAGCGGCCAATGCGCTAATCGCCGGCGCTTGCGAATACGTATTGGTCTGGCGCGCGCTGCATAGACTGACCGTGCGCCCCGGAGGCGGCGGGCCGAGTCGCGGCGGACCACCTCGTGCGGCCGGCGATGCGCAATTTCTTGCGCCATACGGCGCCGCGTCGATCGTGCAGACCCACGCCTTCGCATGGCAGCGCTACATGTATCGCTACGGCGCTACCCGCGAGGCGCTCGCCGCGCTAGCGCTTAACAGCCGCCGCAATGCGAATCGCAACCCGCTCGCTTTTTTCTTCAGGGAACCGATGACGCGCGATGACTACTTCAGCGCGCGCTGGATTGCCGAGCCATTGTGCCTGTTCGATTGTGACGTGCCGGTCGACGGCTCCGTCGCCTTAATCGTCACCACTGCGCAACGCGCCCGCGATTTGCCTCACCCTGCGGCCTACATCGCGGGATACGGGCAAAATACCGCGAGCCGCCGCACGCTGCTCTATTATACGTTGGACGATTACATGGTCTGCGGCGCATCGCTCGCCAACAAGCTATGGAGCTCGGCCGGCCTCGGACCGCATGATATGGACGCCGCGCAACTATATGACGGTTTCAATCCCTCGACGGTCTACTGGTTGGAGGCCGCGGGTTTTTGCGCCGCGGGCGAAGGCGCCGACTTCGTGCGCGACGGCCGGATCGCTCTGGAAGGTGAATTACCCGTTAATACTTTCGGCGGGAGCCTGAGCGAGGGCCGCATGCACGGGATGGGCCACATTGCCGAAGCGGTCCGTCAGGTAACCGACCGCGCTGAGCAGCGCCAGATTCCCGGCGCCGCGGCGGTCTGCGCGATCGACGGGTCACCGATGCTTCGCGGGAGCGGCATCATCGTGACTCGCAACCCCTGAAGCGGCGTGGTTTGATGCGAATGATCAAACGTCCAATTAACAACAAGTGAACAGACACGATGTAGGACCTGCTTCTGGAGGTAGTTCTAGCCGGATGAGCGATATTCCCAGAGTCCATCACCGCCACTGGGCCTCAATTCAGAGTGGCTGCGGTCCTAGTTCTGCGGGCCAGCAGTCCGTCGACATCGAACTTGAACATCCTGGCCATGTTCAACCCAAGGATCTTGGCTCGTGACTCTTCGCTCAGATGCTGCATCTGTCGGTAGCGGCCGCCAGATGGCAGTCGCTTTGGTGGCCAAGGGATCGGCGCGCAGAACACCAGTCGTTCGGCACGAGATGTCGTGCGTGAGACGATCGAAGGCTATATCGATGCGGTTGTACGTCTGAAAGCGCAGTTGGACGTATGAGCAGGAAGAGAAGTAGCGTTCGACATAGGAAGTGCGACCACTGACGAAGGCGGAAGATTTTTCAGCGGTGAGCATCATCAAGCTGGCGGCCATTGGTCAGCGGTCGGTGCCACGATTCCGACCGGGAGGAGCAGCGGATGTTCAATATACTTAAAATCTTCCATCTTACCCACGTAGTGGCCGACCTTCGCACTGTGGACCAATGGTATGATGATATTTTCTCTCCTACGCGTTATCTGCACGGGCCGGTAAAAATAGCAGGCCGCAACGCTTCTTTAATTGCTATAGGCGATCTGATCGTCGAACCAATGGAGCCTTTGCGGGATCCGAATTTGCCTAATCAGTCCGTCAGGCGGTTTTTGGATCGACACGGCGACCACCTACATGCGATAGCATTTTATGTCGATGACGTCCCTGCTATCTCGCTTCATTTTGAGAAACACGGGATAAGGATGTGGGACATCACCGGTACTCCTGTTAAGCCGCCGAACGAGCAGTTTGCGATTTGGACTCACCCGAACCAGACGCACGGCCAACTTGAGTTCGCCATCGTCGAACCCTTCACCATAGACCCAAGACTTCAGCCAGCGTGGTCTAACGATTTCTGGCGCGAGCGTCACCCGCTGGGCATCGAGCGCGTCTCTCACATCACAGCGGTCGTCAAGGATATCGGTTTGGCAAAGAGATTTTACTGCGATGTGCTGAATTCGAAGCCTGTTTCAGAGACTGAGACCAGACATAAGCGCAGCGCATTTCTATCGGTGGGCGAAGACACCATTGTTGAGCTCGCACAGCCGCTCTCGTCGGATTGCGCGGAAGCCAAGGATCTCGAGAGACACGGTGACGGTTTTTTTGGCGTGACGTTCAAAACTCGTAATCTCACGAAGGCGGCGGAGTTCCTGAGATCGAAGCAAATGAAACCTGAAACTACTGCACCGAACGTTATAGAGCTCGGGCAGGAAACGGCTTTCGGAATGGCGGTGAGCTTTACCGGCCAACCCCTTATCAATGATCCGCGGCTCTAGATGCGAGGAGACCCGTTTGGTGGGGCGCGATCAACAAGAACGTATCGCACAAACGAGAAGACAATCGATGAAGCTATTCTCGCATCCAAAGAGCAACTGGCCTCCGAAGTGGGACGCCCTTCTTTCCGGCAACCAGCGATCCACGACAGGCCACCCAAATGTTATTGGCAGTAAATTTTTGGCAGAGGCTCGCTTGGAAAGAACCGAGATTGGCGTTGGAACCGACCGCGAGGTTCTTCTGTTCGTCAGACAACCCAGGATTGACTCTCCGGTGACGGGTACCCTGACCGCGAAGGACAGCGAGGCTGCATGGCAGCTGCGAGCGTTACTTGAAGCCTGCGAGGGAATCAGTATGTCGGCGGTCGGTAATTTCGAAGTCGGCGAGCGCTTCGAGAAGCTCTCCGAGACTTAGGAGCTTCGACTGTCGCTGGCGAACGCCTGCCCGCAAATTAGAATTCCGGAGAGACAGACCGTGATCAAGATCTATCACATCGAAGGAAGGCGTTCTGAGCGGGTCGCATGGCTCCTCGAAGAGATCGGCGGGATTCCTTACGAACTCGACTATATTCCCGGCGACATTCTCGGCTCGTTGTTGAAGCTGGAGGAGAAGCACGAAAGCAGGATGACGCCAATCGTGCAGGATGGCGACCTCGTCATCATCGAGTCGGGCGCCATTCTGGAGTATCTGCTCGCCAAATATGCGAAGCGATCGCCGCTGCGACCATCGGAAGACTCGGCTGATTTCCCACGGTATCTCCAGTTCATGCACTATGCCGAGGGCACCGCGATGGCGCGCATCGGTCTGGAGTGGATATTGCGCGGGCCACTCAAGAGCGCGGGTATGGATTCTCCACTGCCGAAACTGCCGGGCATCGCCGGCTCGCGCACTGAGTCTGAGCGCGTGATGTACTTTGTCGAGAACGTACTAGCGGAAACGCGTTACTTCGCGGGCGAAACGTTCACGGCTGCAGACATTCTGATGCACTTCCCACTGAAGATGGGTGCCGCGTTGGCAACCAGAAATGAGGTAAAAATCGCCGACATGTATCGTACCGACCATGCCTATCTTGATCAGTTTCCCAACGTGAAGAGATTCCTGGTCGAGATGCATAAACGACCCGCATTCCAGCGCGCGATGGAGCGAACCATCCCGAACGGCCCACCCTCGATGTGAGCGGTTACCTAACTACGATGGGAGCTCGCGGGCCGGGAAATTAATGATGGTTCCGAAAGAAGGATCGCGACCTGGATCGGAAATGGTATCGCGCTGTAGTCTTGTGCGATGTCCACCGAAGAGCCGTTTGTTTCGAGATGGCTCACCGTGCCGTCTATGAGGGTCAGTGATCTCAAAATCGACGCGCTCTGCGGGACATGGCACGAGCACCCGGATACAAAATCCTCGCTAGACATGAAGGATCATAATGACGACAGATAGTTATGATGCTATCGTTATCGGTGCCGGGGTGGCCGGCCTATACGCTCTCTATAAGCTCCGTGAACTTGGGCTCTCGACACGGATCTTTGAGGCTGGCAGCGATATCGGCGGAACCTGGTACTGGAATCGTTATCCTGGGGCACGCTTCGACTCTGAGAGCTATACCTACCAATACTCCTTCTCCCAGGAACTCATAGACGAATGGAACTGGAGCGAGCATTTCTCGGCGCAGCCGGAAATCGAGCGGTATTTGCATTTTGTCGCGGACAAATTTGAGCTCAGACGAGACATAGAGTGCAACGCGCGTGTCGCAAAGGCCGTTTACAACGAGCGTGAGAAGAGATGGGAGATTGAGACTCACAACGGTTTGCGCGCCTATGGGCGCTACATGATCTGCGCCACCGGGCTTCTTTCAGCGCATCAGTTTCCAGACTATGAAGGGGTCCAGGACTTCACAGGCTTGTCGCTGCACAGTGCCCGCTGGCCGAAAGAGCCGGTGGACTTTACCGGTAAACGAGTCGGCATCATCGGCACCGGCCCGACTGGCGTCCAGATAATTCAGACGATCGCTCCCGACTGTGAACAGCTGACAGTTTTCCAGCGCACCGCAAATT
>DASXMJ010000226.1 GCA_036495685.1 Candidatus Binataceae bacterium
CCCTACGTAGGCACCCCAAGCTCCCCCCATTTCCGGGCCGGAGAGGGAGCAGCCGAAAAAATTGGGACTTTCGTCAATTCGAATTGAATAGAGTCAGACGCTCTTTCACCACTTCGAAAACGCTGTGGTAGGCCGCCGGCATTATCTTATAGGCCGCCACCTCGTCGGGGTCCTTTCGCAATCCTTCCTCTACACCTTTGCGCCAGGCCAACCGCAATTCGGTGTTGACGTGCACGATAGTCATGCCGGCCTTGATGGCAGCAACGAAATCATGGTCAGCGGTGCCCGAGCCCCCGTGCAGCGTCATGAACTTCCCCACCGCGCGCTTGATCACGCCAATGCGTGGCACATCCAGGTGCTTATGCGACTGGCCGGAGACCATCTCGCGCAAGAGACCATGCATGTTGCCGACCGCAGGCGCGACCACGTCGATGCCGGTTTCCGCCGCAAACTGACGAGCCTCTTCGGGGTCAGTCATGTGCAGTGATTCTTCCGGACGCTTCTCCAAAATCGCGGATGAGGAGCCGATGTAGCCGATCTCGCCCTCGACCAGGATCTCCGGACGGATTGATTTGGCAATCTCCACCGCGCGCTTCGACTGCTTGAGGTTCTCTTCGAGCGGTAGCTTCGATGCATCGAAAATCACTTCGTCGTAGCCGGCTTCGGCGACTTCCTTGACCTTCTCCAGAGAATGGGTGTGGTCGGCGTTGAGAAAGATCGGAAACGGCGATTCATCGCGGAGACTGCGGACGATTGCCGCGGCGGTGCGGGTGCCGATGAATTCCCGCTCACCCTCTGACACCCCGACCAGCACGGGAAGTTTCAGTTCTCGTGCGGCGTCGACTATGGCGCGCAGCGCGGTCAGATCGGAGGTATTGAAATGGCCGATCGCGACGTTTCGTTTCTCGGCCTCGGTCAAAGCTTGTCGCAACGAGTGCATGAATCCACCTCGCAGCCAAACGCGATGACGTACTAGTGAGTCCTAGCGCCGGGGCGCCGGTCAGTCCACGGGCGGCAGCCGAATGTATGCTCACGAAGGGTTCAGTCGCGTGGACGAACTGATACGAAGCGGTTGCCGCGCTCATAGAACCGCCACCGCTTGAGCGCCCAATCCCCCGCGTAGTCAACGTTGATGCGCACCGAGCGGCTCATTCTTATTGCCCGCGTGTCGGCCTCTTCGAGGAACAAGCGCGGGCCGCAGAGATCCTCACCATACAACGCGCCGGTGATTCCCA
Organism: Candidatus Binataceae bacterium; assembly: GCA_036495685.1. Taxonomy (NCBI): domain Bacteria; phylum Candidatus Binatota; class Binatia (SeqCode); order Binatales (SeqCode); family Binataceae (SeqCode); species Binataceae bacterium (SeqCode). Next base: position 1,236 of record DASXMJ010000226.1, read on the forward strand.
TCGCCATTGTCAATTTCCCCGGGCCATTGGTCAGGTTGCGTGAATCTGGCGGTAAGCTGCGCCGCTCGGCCATCAGGGCCAGGCCGCGCACCGGCTCCACGGCTCTGATGAGGACAGCGTGCGGCTCGTGCTCGCACGCCACCACCAGGTTGAGGGCCCAACTGATGCCGTACAGGAGATAGATGTAGGCGTGGCCGGCCGGACCAAACATCGCCGCGGTGCGTTTGGTCAACCCCCGCGAGCTGTGCGCCGCGAGGTCCAGCGGACCGCGGTAGGCTTCGGCTTCCACGATGCGCCCCGCGGTCTCACCCTCGCAAGCGCTGTGCACCAGGATCTTGCCGATACACTCACGTGCCACCGTCAGTACCGGACGTGCATAGAAATCGCGCCGCAACTTACGGCGGTTGCTCCTGGTCGATTGTGATGCCGCGCTCACCGGGTACCCGACGGCCCATCGACGAGGCCTGAGTGCGCAGCCAAACTAGCGGCTGGCTTCGGTGCCGAAAAGAGCCCCGGCCAAATTTGCGAGGCGTTCCTTGGGTTGCGACCTATGCGATTGTGGATAGACACTCGTCTATCCTTGCGGGAGGCTCTTATTAAGGAACCCCAGGAGCCAGCCAACCTTTTTCACCGCCGCCGGTCTGAATGAGGGATGTGATGCTGTTCCCTACAGCGAGATATTTCAGATGATCGTCCTCAAAATCAACGGCAACGAAAAACCCTTTACCGGCGATCCGCAGATGCCGCTGCTTTGGTATCTGCGCGATGAACTCGGCCTGTATGGAGCGAAGTTCGGATGTGGAATGGGTCTGTGCGGTGCTTGCACGGTTCATCGGGGCGGCAAGGCGATTCGCTCCTGCATCACCCCGATGAGCGCGGCGGCCGGCACGGAAATCACCACCATTGAAGGAATCTCGAGCGGCGGGCTTCATCCAGTGCAGAAATCCTGGATGCGACTCAACGTGCCGCAATGTGGTTACTGCCAAGCCGGACAAATCATGCAGGCGATCTCCCTGCTCAGCATCAATCGCAGGCCCACCGATGCGGATATCGACCGCGCGATGGCGGGAAACATTTGCCGCTGCGGGACCTATCAGCGCATCCGCGCAGCCATCAAGGCGGCCGCGGAGGAAAGCGCGTGACGACGATTGCCAATTTGAGCCGCCGCCGGTTTCTGCGCGGGATGTTTTCGGCAGGCGCATTGGTGCTCGGCGCATCTTTTGCCCCGGATCTGCTGCTCGCCCAAACCGGCGAGCGAAAGCGCCGCAACGCGGCGCCGGTCTTCCAACCCAACGTCTTTGTCGCGATCGAAACAGACGGCACCGTGCGAATCGTGGCTCATCGATCCGAAATGGGGACCGGTATCCGGACCTCGCTTCCGTTGGTGCTCGCCGATGAACTGGATGCCGACTGGAGTCGGGTCAAGATCGACCAAGCAATCGGAGATGCGCGCTACGGCTCGCAAGACACTGACGGATCGCATTCAATTCGCAGCTTTTTTGACACCATGCGCGAGTGTGGCGCGACCGCGCGACTGATGCTGATTCGTGCGGCAGCCGCGCAATGGAAGGTGCCCGCCGACCAATGCCAGGCGCACCAGCATACCATCGTGCATCGGCCCAGCGGACGCACCACGGGTTACGGCGCGCTGGTCGCCGCGGCGGCCCGACTGCCCGTCCCGGATCGCAGCGAGCTGGTTTTCAAGCCGGCCTCGGAATGGCGCTACATCGGAAAATGGATGCCGAGCTATGACCTGCGCGCCATCTGCGAGGGAGAGCCGGTCTTCGGCATGGACGCGCGCGTCGATGGGATGCTGTACGCGGCGGTACGGCGGCCGCCGGTACTCGGGGGCAAAGTCAAATCGCTTGATGACCGCGCAGCGCGGCAGGTGGGCGGAGTGCGGCAAACGGTCCCGATTCCCGGCTTTCAACCTCCCTGCGGCTTTCAGCCATTGGGCGGGATCGCGGTGATCGCAGACAACACTTGGGCGGCATTCCAGGGGTGCAAGAAACTGAGCATCGAATGGGAGGACGGCCCTAACCAGGGATACGACTCCGAAAAGTACAAAGCAGAGCTGCGCGCGACCTCGCGCCAGCCAGGCTTCGTCGCGCGCAGCGCGGGCGACGTCGATGCGGAGTTCGCGAAGGCGGGCAGGCTGGTGGAAGCGGAATACTACGTGCCGCTGCTGGCACACGCATCGATGGAGCCGCCGGTCGCGCTCGCTGACGTGCGGGGTGACCGGGTGACAGTGTGGGCACCCACCCAGAATCCCCAGGCGGTCCAGAAATCGGTTGCCGATCAGCTGGGTCTCGCGGCGGAAAACGTGACTTGCTACGTGACCCTGCTGGGTGGCGGGTTCGGAAGAAAATCGAAGCCCGACTACGCGGTCGAAGCCGCACTGCTCTCCAAGGCGGTCGGACGGCCAATCAAGGTTGTCTGGTCGCGCGAGGACGACATCCAGTTCGGCTACTACAACAGCGTGTCCGCCATGTACCTGAAAGCCGCGCTCGGCAGCAACGGAATGCCGACCGCCTGGCTTCAGCGCTCGACGTTTCCGCCGATCGCATCGACTTTCGACGAGACCGCGGTGTACGGGGGTCCTGGCTCTCTCGAGCAGGGATGGACCGACATTCCATTCAACATCGCCAACCTGCGGGTAGAGAACGGT
>DASXMJ010000227.1 GCA_036495685.1 Candidatus Binataceae bacterium
GATGGCGGCGAAACAGGTCATCGACGCAACCGTCGCTGTCGCCACGACGATCATCGCAATCGGTGAATGGCCAAGGCTCAGCCCATAGACGAAATGACCGAACAGCAGGAGCAACAGCAATTGCGCCGTTCCCACAATCAAGCGTGCCAGGAGTTTTCCTCCCAGAAGCGAAGCGGGAGCTATCGGCGCAATCGAAAGACGCCGGCTCGTGTTCCATATTTCTTCCTCGCGCAATGCCAGCGACACGCTGAAGATCAAAGTCAGCAGAACGAACATCAGGCTGAAACCCGGGATGTTCTGCTCCAGCGCAGAGAACGATAAGTAATTGCCGGTGATGCTTCGCTCGCGCACCGTCAATAGCTCCTGGCTGAAGGGATCGCCGAGCGACGCGGTCTCGCGATCAGCAAGCAGCATCACTACTTTGACCGCGTCGAGCGCCTGCCATTGACCAGGATCGGTCAAGAGTTCGACGGTGGTGGGCTTCTCCGCAAGGTAGCGCTTGCTGAGTTCGGGCGGCAGAATGAGCGCGGCGGGAGCGTCGTTGGTTTCGGCGACTAAACGATGCGCTGTTTCGCGCGAGACCACGCGCACATCGAGATGTTCGCGGAACGCCCGGATCAGAGCAGTCGCGACGGGACCCTGGTCCTCATTGACCACGGGAAAGACGATGCCTTTCGTGCCGTCGCCGGATTGGGTGGCAGTGGCCACGAGCATTATGACGACAATCGGCACGATCATTAGGGCTACCAGCCCGAAATGGTCGCGGCTGATCAGCCGGAGATCCTTGAGCATCACGGCCAGCGTCTTCATGCCTATGCCTCGCCGCCGCTATTGCCATATTTGCGGCGCATCAGCGTGAGTAGGTCGTCGACGCTCATTCGGGACAGAAGATCGTTGAGTTGGCTGCCGAGGTTGGCGGTCAGGCTCACGTCCTCGACCGCGATCGCGGCAACCATCCAGTTATCGCCCGAAGGAATCAACCAGTATTTGACGTCGAACTGATCGCGTGGCGTGACGATTTTGGTGTCGACTATTGCGCCATAACCAGTGGATTGTTGGCCGGCATAAACGAAGTCAGGATTCTCGAAAAGCAGCAACTTCTGCACGTATGTCCGCTGGAGAAGCTCTCTGAAAAGGGCAAGGAACTCCTTCTGCTGAGCGGGTGTGAAGTTCGACCAATGTTGTCCGAGCGCTTCGCGTCCCATCGCATCGCTGTCGAGAAATTTTCCGAACAGGACTGAAAGTGCCGCCAGCTTCTCGTCGTGGGTCTGACTGCCGGCGACTATCACGCGCGCCTGCTCCAGAATCGTGCGCGTGTAATCGAGCGGAGTCGTCGCCGCGCGTGCTGGTGCGGCCACCAGCAGCAACAGAGCTACGACGATGGGTAGTCTTCGTATCACTCATGCACCAGACTGCCGGTTAAGTAGAGGAAAAGATTTTCAAGGCTGATCGGCGCAATCCTGATCCGGGCGGATTTGTCGCGGCCGATGATCTTCTGCAGCGGCTCAAGGAAATCCGCCGCGCGCTTTACAAACAGCCGCACCAGCCCGT
>DASXMJ010000228.1 GCA_036495685.1 Candidatus Binataceae bacterium
GACGCGATTTCTTCACCACTGACGCAATGGTGAGAGCAGCACCATAGCTCCGCAGTCGCGTCCTCTTGACGGGTGAGCCGGTATTTTCGACCGGCTCACCCTCCTGTGCGATTAAAAATCCCTGAACCCCTTGAGGCTGCACATTCTCGTCCTGGTCACCGTGCAGAGGGCGCTGTGGCCCTGAGGATTTACGCCTGCACGACCGAAACCCCCACGGGGCATCGAGGCAGAACTTCGGGGCCGCCCTTGCGCATGGGACAACCGGCATTAAACCACGGTGGCACATGCAACGTCGTGAATGCCTTCCCGACTCGCCTATCGCGCCGACGTGACCGAGTGGCCAAAAAGCGGAGCGCGACAGGTAGATCCGTTTTTTTGCGACACCAGGCGAGGCAGTGCGTTCAGGGATGGACAGTCCCTCTCTGCGCAAGTCGATCGCTTATTCTGAAAGGTCGCGGCCGTGCTGGCCGAGGTCGAAGGTCATGCCACGAAACGCCGGCTCTTCTCTCGCCATTTCCGCGAAAACCGCCTCGGCGGTATAGCGACGCTCGGCGCCATCGAGCGCGCGTCCCAGCCGCGCGATTGCTTCGACGGCAGGGAGTGCCTGTCCGGGCGGCGGAAACGCGCTCTGAATGCGTTGCACGCGGCCTTTGAAGTTTGTGAAGCTGCCGTCTATTTCCGGGTAGGCGGCAATCGGCCATATCTGGTTGGCCATCTGACCGGTCAGATTGGCCTCCGTGTCCAGCACCAGCAGATAATCCAGCGGTCCAAATCGCTTCAGGAATTCCTCTTCGCCGAGCACTCTAACCAGGTCGGCGCGCACGGTGATCAGCATTTTCAGCTCGCCGGCCGCGATCGCATGGGTGAGAGAATCGAGTGCCGCGAGCGGGATGCCAAGCGCTTGCAGGCCTCGGGCATTGGGGTTCTTGTTGGCGCGAATCAGCAGGTCATCGTCGCCGCTGCTCCCCGGCGCCGACCAGTCAAGACCGGCTATGCGATCCGATCCGATGGTCGTCGCGAGCAGTTGCTTGAGCGCGAAAGCCTCCTCGTTGGTCGCCTGCGCTCCCACTACCGCGCCGATTGCGTTCGCGCCCGATTGACCGCCGATTTCCATGATCCGCGTCGCCGCGCGGCGCAGCGCCTCGGGCCATCCTTCCACCACCATTCGATCATCGGACTGGCGCAGCGGCGTGGTCAGGCGGGTTTCGGTCTGAAGGGCCGTGAAGCTGTGCCGCCCTTCATCGCACATCCAGTAGCTGTTGACCTCGGGGTTATGGCGCGGCTTGTAGCGATAGATTCGCCCGCGCTGGTGGTGAATGTCGATCGCACATCCGCGTTCGCAGCCCGCGCATACCGAGGGCGTGCGATGCAGGTACCAGACCCGCATCCGGAAGCGAAAGTCCTTCTCGGTCAGCGCACCTACCGGACAGATATCGATAACATTGCCGGCGTACCGGTTGTTGATCGGTTTGCCGGGATAATGATCGATCTCGTTGTGATCGCCACGGCCGAAAATCGCCAACTCGCTGGTGTGGGTAATCTCATCGAAGAACCGCGTACAGCGCGCACACAGGATGCAGCGCTCCTGGTCCAGCATAACGTCCGAGCCGACATCGATCGCCTTGCCCTTCTTGTTCTTCTTACCAAGTTGAAAGCGCGACGGCTGTTGGTCGTAGTCCATGTAGTAGTCTTGCAGCTTGCACTCGCCAGCCTGATCGCACACCGGACAATCGATCGGATGATTGATGAGCAGAAATTCCAGCACCGCTTTCTGCGCGGTCTTGGTGCGATCGCTGGTGGTGTGCACCACCATTCCATCCGCGGCCCGTGTGTTGCACGCGATTTGCAGCTTGGGCGCTTTTTCCACGTCGACCAGGCACATCCGGCAGTTGCCGGGAATCGACAACCCCGGATGATAGCAATAGTGCGGAATCTCAATTCCCGCGTGATCTGCCGCTTGGATCAGGTTCAGTCCGTCTGCGACTTCGATTTCCTTGCCGTCGATGGTGAGCTTCGGCATCAGGCGTGCTCTTCTTCGTACGCGCTATGCGCGGGAGGCGCGAGACGTCCGTCGCGGTCGCGGAACGGGCAGCGCCCCAGCCGCACGTGATCTTCGAACTCGGACCGGAACTTGGTAATGAAGCCGCGCGTCGGCATCGAGAGTGAATCTGCCAGCACGCAGATGGTATTGCCTTCCATGTTGCTCGCGATGTTGAGCATCAAATCGAGGTCCTGCTGCTTGCCGCGCCCCGCTTCCATGTCCACCATCAGCTTCTCGATCCATCCGCATCCCTCGCGACACGGCGTGCACTGCCCGCACGACTCGTGATGGAAGAAATGCGCTACCGTACGGAGCACGTCGACCATGCAGGTGTCGTCGTGCATCACCATCACGCCCGCGGTCCCCATCAGCGACCCGGCCGCGCGCACCGAATCGAAATCCATCATCACCTTCTCAGCTTCGGCGGCGGTAAAAGGTGGAAAGGACGCGCCCCCCGGAATGACCGCCTTGAGCTTGCGTCCGCCGGTGATTCCTCCGCCGACCTCGTGGATCAGGTCCTTCAGCGGAAATCCCATCGGCAGCTCATAGAGTCCCGGTTTGTTGATGTGGCCCGAAAGGCAAAAAAGCTTCGGCCCGGGGCTCTTCTCGGGACCGATCGATCGATACCAGTCCGCGCCCTTTTTGATGATCCACGGCACATTCGAGAGCGTCTCGACGTTGTTGACTACAGTGGGCGACCCGAATGCCCCTTGGATGGCCGGAAACGGAGGACGGTTGCGGGGATAGCCGCGTTTACCCTCGAGCGATTCCAGGAGCCCGGTCTCCTCTCCGCAGATGTAAGCGCCCGCGCCGCGATGGGTGTAAATCTCCACGTCGAAACCGGAGCCCATGACGTTCTTGCCGAGATAGCCCTTGGCCCGAGCTTCGGCAATCGCGGTTTCGACAATTTTCTTCTGAACCGTAAACTCGCCGCGAAAATATATATACGCGACGTGCGAGTTAACCGCGCGGCATGCGATCAGAACCCCCTCGATGACCTGGTGGGGATCGAGTTCGAGCTGGTAGCGATTGGCGAAGGTTCCCGGCTCGCTTTCATCCGCGTTGCAGCACACGTAGACGGGTTTCTTCGAGTCCCTGGGAATAAAGCTCCACTTGGTGCCGGTTGGAAACGCCGCCCCGCCCCGCCCACGGAGATTCGAGTTCTTGACCTCGTTAATAATCTCTTCGGGCTTCATGTCGAACAGCGCCTTGCGCAGCGCCTGGTAGCCGCCGTTCGCTTCGTACACCTCAAGCCGTCGGATATCAGGGATATCCAGCCAGCGCGTAAGAATTCGTTCCATCGCGTACCGATTAAACGGGCTGCGGGGCGAACTAAGCCGCCTGATGCTTATCGCTGAGCGCGAGGAGTTTCTGCTTCTGCCCCTGAATCTTGCGCTGCAACGCCATCAACGCGTCCAGGACCGACTCGGGCCGCGGCGGACATCCCGGCACATACACGTCGACCGGCACGATTCGATCGATCCCGGGAAGGGTCGCGTAATTGTCATAAAACCCGCCGGTCGATGCGCACGCGCCGAAGGCCATTACCCATTTCGGCTCACCCATCTGCTCGTAGACTCTGCGCAGGATTGGCCCCTGACGAACCGACACGGTTCCAATAACCATGAGGAGGTCCGCTTGCCGCGGCGTGAACCGCGGCAGCAGCGCACCAAATCGATCGATGTCGTACGGCGTCATGGACAGCGACATGTACTCCATCGCGCAGCACGCGGTCGCGAAAGGATAGGGAAAGATGGAAAACTTTCGTGCCCAGCCGAGTGCCTTGTCTAGCCGCGTCAGAATCGCGGTGTCGCCGAGCAGAATTTCGTCACCCTTCGACAACGCTTTCACATTGTCACTGGCTGTCATTGGTGCCTCTATGATCTCAAGGTAGCAAGCGATCCTCGCGCGGGTCAATGAACGGGCGGAAACCAGAGGATTGCGGCGGACTCTTGTGCTCGGAACTTGGGCATCCGGCTGGGCCCGACCGACGAAAATCCCGACTCTCGACCAATCGACCAGTCCACTTTCCGCGCCCGAAGCGATCGGAAAGCGGACGCTTCGCAACAATTCCGTGGCTTGTCTTCAACTCTGCTTTGCTGGAAGCGAAGGTTGCTGCTCGCTGCAATCCTCTCCAGAACGTCACGACAGCCGCAGGACCGCCGCGCCCTTTATCTCATCGTGCTTCAGCATCCCAAGCGCGACGTTGGCCTCCGACAGCCCGAATGCGACGGTGTGGGTGCGCACCGGAACTTCCCCGGCAATTTTGAGGAACTCTTGTGCGTCGGCGCGAGTGTTGGCCGTGACGCTTCGAATTTCGCGCTCATAAAACAAGTGCTTCTCGTAATCCAGCTGTGGAATCGGACTCAGATAGATACCTGCAATCGCGAGGATGCCTCCGCGATCCAGTGCTTCCAGCGCCGGCAACACCAGGTTGCCCGCGGGTGCGAACAGGATTGCAGCGTCGAGCGGCGCCGGAGGAGACTCGTCCGCGTCCCCGATCCACTCGGCGCCGAGCTGCGATGCCAAGTCGCGGTGCACTCCCCCGCGGCTCATCACGAACACGCGGCATCCCCAGTGCTTCAGCACTTGGAGTGCGATATGCGCGGAGCCGCCGAATCCGTAGAGACCAACGGTAGCACCGGGCCCGATGTCGGCGCGTTTTATTGCGCGAAACCCGATGATTCCCGCGCACAACAACGGCGCTGCCTCTTCATCACCAATCGTGTCCGGCAACCGGTACACAAACTTCTCGCGCGCCACCGCGTACTCGGCGTAGCCGCCATCATGGTCCCATCCCGTGAAGCGTGCGTTAGGACACAAGTTCTCGCGACCGCGCAGGCAATAGGCGCAGGTTCCGCAAGTCTCGCGCAACCATGCAATTCCAACCCGCGCTCCTTGCGCAAACCCCGTGGCGCCCAAACCGCGCTTCTCGACGGTGCCTACGATCTCGTGTCCAGGAATCACCCGTGGGAGCCGAGGGGGGAGATCCCCTTCGGCGACGTGCAAGTCGGTGCGGCACACACCGCAGGTGAGGATTCGAACCAGAACCTCGCCCGGTCCTGGATCCGGAACGGCCGTCTCGACTTCGCGAAGCGGCGCCGATTCGATGGGCGCCGGCTCATGCACCGCCATCGCTTTCATGATTGCGAGTCTCTGCTCAATCTTAGAACAGAACTAAGGCGAGGTGGAGCCTCCAAGGTCTCAGGTCGTTTAGGTTCATAAACCGCCAGTGTCGCAGCGACCATTGATTCCTTCACCGCGGTATGGGATCGAGAGTGAGCTGGCTCGAGCGGCAGACGGCTTAAATCCGAAAACTGTACTGACTAGACCTTCAGGTCGGAACGGGTTGCTGGTCGGCTCGGACGCGGTCCTGCGTATTGACCGTTCGAAAGCACTTGGCGACCGCGCCCGCCAAATTCATCGATCGACCGAAGGCGACAGATCGACTAAAGCGCTGGAGATGTCCGAAAGCTGCGCAATCCGGGTTCGTTGTTGCTGACGAATCGGTGGCGCGCGGGTGAAGACATCAACGAATCACAAGTTAATTTGGGGACCGTTGGGCTAGTTTATGCCATGATCCCACAAAGTTGCGGAGAGATAAGCGATGCAGCAGGGCGAACTGATCGAGCGGATTATACGGTTGGAACGGCAGCAGGCTGAGCTTAAAAGCGCAAATCGCCGGCTTCGTCTGGCGACGGGTGCTTTGCTGCTGTTTGCGGGTGCAGGGGTTTTGATGGCGCAGATGCCGAGAGCGGCGCAGAACCGAAGCCTCGAAGCCGAACAATTCGTGCTCCGCGACAGCCAAGGCTCTGTGAGGGGTGCGATGGGTATCGGTGAGAACGGGACGGTCGGCATTAACCTGGACGATGCCAAAGGCGCAACCAGGATCAGTATAGATCTTACGGCGGACGGATCGCCCGGCGTGGATCTCTACGATCAGAGCGGCAGAGAACGCGCGACGATGGCGCTGGGGCCGGAAGGAACGCCGGGCCTTGGACTCTATGATGCAAACGGCAGGTTACGAACTTCCCTCGATGTCCCCGCCGCGAAAACTCCGGGACTGGCCTTCTACCACCCGGACGGCAAGCCGGCGTGGGGTGCGCCCTGAGGGCCGCGTGGGGCCGCGCTGCAGCTAAGGTGGAGGACTTCCTCAATGGAACGCGCAATCCTGACCATCGTTGCGCTGAGTGTGTTGGCGGGACTCGGACTCAGCGGGTGTGTTGGACCTGGATACGGCCCGACCTACGGCTATCCAGAGTATGGTTACGCGCCTTACTCTTATGGGTTCCCCGTCTACGCAAGTGGTTACCAGCCGGATTTCGTCGTGCATCATCCGTGGGAAGAGCATCATGCGTATGGACATCCCGCTCACTTCTTCCGCGCCCCAGAAGCGGGCCACCCGGGCGGCGGCTTTGCCGGGCATCCCGGCGGAGGAGGCTTCGGCGGTAGCGGTCACGGTGGCCGACGCTAGACTTCGGTCTCCTCGAAGCTTCCGGAACACCCCTCTTTTCAAGAGTTGCGCAACTTCGCTTCCACGTTAGTTTGGAGACAACTGCCTAAGCGGGTACCTCAGAGTAAGGCAGGAGAATCTCAGTGGGCAAATTAAGGAGGGGAATGATTGTCGATAGCGCACGAATTAGTGCTGGATGAACTGCGCGCAGAAGACTACTTCGCCGAACCTCACTTACCGCGACATCATTCGCGGCAACCTCCGTTCCCCGCCGCAGATCCTCACGACCCGGGAGGGATCAGAGTTCGAAGTCGGCTTCTTCGATAATTTTTCCCGTGCGATACAGAAAACGATTTCCCAGCACACCGTCGATGACCCGATGGTCATACGACAGCGCCAGATACATCATCGCGCGAATCGCGATCGCATCTTCGCCATCGACATCGATCACCATGGGCCGCTTCTTGAGTTCGCCCATGCGCAGAATTCCCATCTGGGGCTGATTGATAATCGCGAAGCCAAAAAGATTTCCCTCACGACCGGGATTCGACAAGGTGAAACTCCCACCGGCCAGATCGTCGGCGGTGATTTTGCGGTCGGCGATCTTGCGTCGCAAGGTTTCAATTTCGCGCGCGATACCAACTACCGACAATCCTTCAGCCCGCTTGAGCACTGGCACCAGCAAGCCTTCCTCGGCGTCCATTGCGATGCCGAGGTTGATCTCCTTCCTGATTACCAGGGAATCGCCCACCACCGCCGCGTTCATCCGCGGGAATTCCTTGAGCGCCCGGACAGTGGCGGCTGCCACCAGGGGCAGCAAGGTGAGCCCGAACCCCTCGCGCTCCTGAAACGCATGCTTGTGCGCCTCGCGCAGGCGCGTCACGCGCGTCATGTCAATCTCCGCTAGGGTCCCGACGTGCGGAGAATGAGTCTTTGAATAGACCATATGCTCCGCAATGAGCTTGCGCCTGCGCGTGAAGGGTTCGGCTACATCACCCTGGTGAGGTTGATAGACGGGCGGCAAGTAGGCTCCGCCCGCGCGTCCCGCGGCTGCGGGGGGCACGGCCGCGAGCGGGGGCGTGACGACTGCACCGGGCGGCGCAGGTTTTGTGGAGGTCGCCGGGGCCGACCCGCTGCGCAGCGAATCCAGATACTGCTGGAGATCGCGCTTGGTTACCCGCCCATCGATTCCCGTGCCGGAGATCAGATCGAGATCGACGTCATGTTCCTGCGCCATCCGCAGTACCACCGGAGAATAGCGCCTCGGCGCTCCCCCGTCGGCTCCCGGAGCGGCCGGTGTGCGACGCGGAGCGGGCCTGACCACAGCAGGCGGCGCGATTGCGGCAGGGTCGGGTTCCGACTGCGATTCGCCTACCGCTCTGAGCCACGGCTCCGGCGGGTGCGCCTCGGGCCGGGAGGGGTTCACTGGGGTTCTGGGAGCACTTTCCTGCGCCCTTCCGCCATCGCGCTCTTCGATGATCGCGAGCCGGCCTCCAACCGGAATCGTCTCACCTTCCTGCGCAACTATCCTTGCGATGCGCCCGGTCCCGGGCGATGGGATTTCGGTGTCGACTTTGTCGGTCGAGATTTCGCACAGTGGCTGATCCTCCTTTACCAGATCACCCTCTTTCACCAGCCACTTGGTGACGGTCCCTTCCACCACGCTCTCGCCCATTTGCGGCATCGCGACTTCGATAGCCATATCAGTACGCTGCCAGGTCCCGAATTGCGTCGACGATCTTGTTGGTGTTGGGAAGGATTACTTCCTCCAACGGGGGGCTGAAAGCGGTATGCGTATCGAGCGCGCCGAGCCGGCGGACCGGTCCGTCGAGATACTCGAAGGCGAACTCGCCGACCAACGCCGCAACTTCGCCACCGATCCCGCCGGTGAGACGATCTTCGTGCACTACCAGCACTTTTCCGGTTTTCCGGGCGGTTGCGAGAATGGCCTCGCGATCGAGCGGCAGCAAGGTCCGCAGGTCGGTCACTTCCACCGACAGGCCATCTTCCTTTTCCACGATTCTCGCCGCATCCAGCGACTGCGCCAAAGTTCCGCCATAGGTGATGAGCGAAAGGTCAGTGCCTTCCTTGCGGAGTTCCGCGACGCCTATCGGTACCGTAAAATCGCCTTCCGGCAGGTCTTCTTTGATACTGCGGTACAAGCGTTTGTGCTCGAAGTAGATGACGGGGTTGTTGTCGCGGATTGCGCTCTTCAGCAACCCCTTCGCGTCATATACCGTTGCCGGCGTCACTACCTTGAGCCCCGGTACGCGGGTAAACCACGCTTCGGGATTCTGCGAATGGAACAGAGCGCCATGAATTCCCGCTCCGGAAGGCGCACGCACGACGATTGGGCAGGCGGCACGACCGCCGTGACGATAGCGGAGAGTCGCGGCCGAGTTGACGATCTGATCGAAGGCACACGAGATGAAGTCGGCAAATTGCATTTCGAGCACGGGGCGCATCCCCAGAACCGCCGCGCCGATTCCAGCCCCGACGATCAGGGCCTCGGAGATGGGGGTATCGATCACCCGTTCCTCGCCGAACGCCTCCAGCAGACCTTCGGTAGCCTTGAATGCTCCACCCAGCTCCGCAACGTCCTCGCCCATGACAAACACGTTCTCGTCGCGCCGCATCTCCTCGAGCAGCGCCGAGTTGATCGCCTTGATGTAGGTCATCTCCATCGCGCGTCTCCTACTTGCCCTTAGGCGCCGGGGCCGGCGAGGGAGCCGTCAAATCTTCAAGTGCTTCTTCAGCTTTGGGCAGGGCGCTACGCTCCGCAAAATCGACCGCTTCCTGCACCACCTTCTGCGCGCGTTCGTCGATCTGTTCGCGGATGTGCTTCACGTCGTGGCCCTTTTTCTCCAGGAACAGCTCGTAGCGGGGGATCGGGTCGCGGCTCTGCCACTCGATGAGCTCTTCTTGGTCCCGGTAGAGCGCGGCGTCGTGCTCGCTGTGTCCGCGATAACGATAGGTCTTGCATTCGATCAGCGCCGGCCCCTCGCCCTTGCGGATTCGTGCCACCGCCCGCTCGGTGACCTCGAGCACCGCCAGCAAATCGTTACCGGAAACCGTGTGGCCTTTGAATCCGTAGGCCTGCGCCCGGTCTGCCACGTCCTCGATAGCCATCTGCTTTTCGAGCGGCGTCGAGTACGCATAGCGATTGTTCTCGCACACGAACAGCACCGGCAGCTTATGCACGCCAGCGAAGTTCATCGCCTCGTGCACGTCGCCGCGCGAGGAAGCGCCTTCACCGAAGAAGGCCACCGCGATGTTGTTTTCGCGTTTCATCCGGAATTTGAGCGCGGCACCCACCGCGATCGGCAGCGAGGAGCCCAGCATCGAGGTCGATCCGAAGATTCCATGCTCGAGGTCGCCGCCGTGCAGAAAGGAGTCCTTGCCGCGCGACAGCCCGGTCTCCTTGCCCATCAACTGGGCCATCAAGCGGCCAGCATCTACGCCCCGCACCAGAAAGACTCCGAGGTCTCGATGGAGCGGGGCTACAAAATCTCCGTCGCGTAGCGAAGCACAGATGCCGGCAACGATCGCCTCCTGTCCGGCGCCGGAATAAACGCCGCCGAAAATCTTGTTTTGCCGATGCAGGCGTGAGACGCGCTCTTCGAAAGCGCGCACCAGCTTCATCCAGTAGTAGAGCTGAAGTTCCTGCTCGATTCGCGCTGCAGGCTCCGCAGCGGTACGCGCGCCTTCGGGTTGAGACATGAGCGCTGGTCTCCTGGAGGCATGAGAACTTTGGGTAAGGATAGCCCAGGCCAGTCAAGCGCAACAAACCGGAGAGGCGCGCCCGGTCTGTACGCAACCAACTCGCCGGAGTTTTCAGCCGCAGACCAGCTGCACATGGTGCGTGCTGGCGGAGGCCGCCACCGAACTTTAAGTGATCCTGCGCTCAGCGCAGCGCCGAACGGATCTTCGCCAGCAGCGTGGGATCGGCGGCGAAGCGCCCGATCGCCGCGACGCGTTCGGCCAATTCCAGCCAGCGCTGGTCCCTGGCAAACACTTCTTTGAAGAGCGGCAATGCGTCCTCAAGGCGCTCTGCATTCACCAACGCGATCGCATGCCAGAAGTGCATCTCCGGATTGTCTCCTATCAGTGCCTGCGCCTTGCGATACTCGCGGGTGCCCCCCTCGATATCGCGACGCGCGAATGCGGTCTCGGCGGCTATGCGACAAAGGTAGGCGCGCCGCACCCCCAGCAGCCGTTTGAGTTCCACCAGCGGCTGGGCAGCGTCTTCCACCCGGATATCGATCATTCGCTCGGCCCAGGGTCGTCCGGTCGCAGTCGCATCGACTACCAACATGGCGGCAGACTGCATTCCTCGGATATCACCACCTTCGCCCTCTGCCGCCTCCAGCGCTGCCATCAAGCGGTCGGGCAGGTCACCGCTGGTTGCGCGATATGCGTCCGCCATCGCGGGCCACACGCTCTTGCGATGCATCATGTTGGCCTGCACCGAAAATCCCTCGCCGACGAGGTGGCCCGCTTCGGCGATGCATTTGGCGCCCGTATGGGCTGCGGCATGTCCGTTAGCGTCGACCATCGCGACCTGACGCACGTCGCGCTCGGAATCCGCGGCCGCCAGACCCGCCAGCGTATCGGGCGCACTTCGGCCCGAACGCATGAGATCAAGCCCGAGCTTTCCGTAACTGGGATCAACGAACGATTGGGTCGCGACCGCGCCAACGCCCGCCTCCGCCCAGGTGACGACCGAGCCGACCGAAAAATAGTGCGATTGCACCGCAACCCCAAGCCGTCCGCTGGCCGGATCGCGCGCGACAATCGAGTAGGTTGCGACCAGGTCGGGGTAAGGTTGCTGTCCATCCATTCGAGACAAGCTAGCCGCTGATGCGCTTACAGGGAAGCAAGGGCCTAGTGACGTAATCGCGAGCGCCCGTGAAAATTGGCAGCTGGACCCGCTCACCTCGTCTTCGCCGCGAGCGTTACACCCAACGAGACACCCGCCGAGAAGGCACGCCGGGCGACGGCGTGCGGGGCGACCACCCGGCCGCCGCAGCGACCAAGCTGGACACGATTCGATCCATCTGGCAATGGTTGGGCAATTTTTCGGGAGAGTCACAAGATGCTCGATCACATCGGCATTCCAGTCTCCGAGCTTGCGCGCAGCAAGCAGTTTTTTGTCGCAGCGCTCGCCCCGCTCGGTTACAAGGTGATATTTGATTTACCCACTGCCGTCGGCATGGGCGATGAAGCGTTTCCGTCGTTCTGGATCGGCGGGAGTGAGTCACGCGATCCGTTGCATATTGCGTTCTCCGCGGCTAATCGCGCAGCTGTCGACGCCTTCTATCGGGCCGCGCTGGCAGCCGGCGGCCGCGACAATGGACAACCGGGAGTGCGCGCGCAATACCATCCAAACTACTACGCCGCATTCGTGTACGATCCGGACGGCAACAACATCGAAGTGGTGTGCCGCAAGGGATAGAGAGGCGCAGTTTAGACTTCGCGGTCGATTTGCTCGTCGATCAGAATTGCGAGACTGTCGCGATAGGGCGATGGACGCAGCTCATTGAGCATCTCGCGCGCATTCCCGACTTCCACCGATGCCAGCGACCGCGCCTGCGCGATCAACTCCGGATCGCGCAGGATTTCCAGGGCGCGATCGAAAGCGGCGCCGCTAAGCCCGCTGCCGTTCTGAAACAACTCCTTGAGTTCCGGGTTGCGCTGCGAGGCCAGCACCACCGGGAGCGAGGGAATACCTTCACGCAGGTCTGACCCGACCGGCTTGCCAATCTTTTCCTCCGGACCGAGGATGTCCAGCACGTCATCGATCATCTGGAACGCCAAGCCGATCGTGAGGCCGAGTTTCGCCATCGCATCGATGGTGTAGCGCGAAGCGCCGGCAAGATCGGCGGCGACTTTTCCCCCGGCATGAAACAGCGATGCGGTCTTGCGGGTGATAACCGCGCGATAGTCGCGAATTCCCGCGACCACGCTATGCCTGAGCCGGCCCTCCATCACCTCGCCCTCGGTCAATTCGATGCATGCCTGGGCGGCGGTGCGAACCAGGTGCTCTTCGAAGCGGCCGCACAGTTCGAACGCGCGGCAGAACAGGAAGTCTCCCGCGATGAGCGTTGGCGCAAAACCGTACCGCGCAAGGGCACTCGGTTTACCGCGCCGGAGCTGGCCACCGTCGATGATGTCGTCGTGCAGCAGGGTCGCGGAGTGAATCAGTTCCAGCGCGATCCCGGCGTCGATCGCGTCGACCACCTTCTCGTCACTCCCGCCGCATGCTCGATACACCAGGAGCACGAAGGTGGGGCGCAGTCGCTTGCCGCCGCCGTCGACCAGGTAGTGACATACTTCAGAAATCAGCGACTCATTCGAGTCGAGCAGCCGCTTAAGTTTGGCCTCCGCGGCGGCAAGATCGCGCTCCACCACCCGCGCGGGATTCGGTGCAGGAGCAGCCTGGGTGTGAACCAGCTCGATGGCCTTTGCTTTCTTCACGGGCTAGCGGAATAAATCTGCTTCGGCCGGTCGAATCAATACTTTGGCACTTCCGTCAAAAGGCTGGTAGGCGTAACCGCGCACCAGGACCGCCGGAACGGCGGCGGCTTTTTCCATCAACAGGCCCGCAGCTGCTGCCAGTTCGTCTGCGATCGCCACGACCGTGTGCTCAAGTTCGCGCCCGCCCAGATCGGTGGTCCCGCGCAGATCGAGGATCGGGTTCATCCCCGCAATCCCAAGACAGATCTCGGTGAGTCCGTCGCGCCATGGCCGCCCGAAGGTATCGGTGACCAGCACCGCGATTTCCAGCCCGCACAGATTTTTCAGTCCGGCGTGAATTCGCGCCGCCGAGGCATCGGGATCTTCCGGCAACAGGATCGCGCTATCGTCGGTCAGACTGTTGGACTCGTCGACGCCCGCGTTCGCGCACACCCACCCTTGCCCGGTTTCAACAATGATCACGCCGCGATCATTTCTTACGATCCGGTTGGTCTGCCTGAGCACCAGTTCCACCGCTCGCGGATCTTTCTCCCATCGTTTCGCCAGGCTATTTGCGAATTCCGATGGCGCAATAGTCTTCAGGTCAACGACCCGCCCCTCGGCCTTGGAGACCACCTTCTGGCAGACGACCACGATGTCGCCGGCCTGTAACTTGAGGCCAGTTTTTTCGATTCCGCTCGCGATCAGCCGGGCAAGATCATCGCCCTTGTTGACCAGTGGAATTCCTTCGATCGCGCTGAGCGTAATTGAGCGCATTGACCGCTAAGCTACACCTCAAGGGCGCGCAGGACTACGTCTGCCAGCCGCGCGGCCCTGGATGGCGTAGTCATGATGGTATCAGTCACAAGGGTTCGCATCCCTAGCTGCTCGATCCTGCCGGCGTACCGGCCGTCAACCTTGTCCATCACGAATACCCCGACGATGTCGCGGTACAGCTTTGCGACGCTCACCGGCGATACTGCCATCCCCAGTCCACGCAGCATCCTATCCGCCGGACCCTTAATGGTCCGTCCGCCCACGATCGGACTGATGGCCGCAACCCGCCGCCGCGAGTGGGCCAGCGTTTCGCGGACCCCGGCGAGGGCCAGAATCGGCCCCAGCGAGACGAACGGGTTGGAAGGAGCGAGAATCGTGGCTGCCGCCGTGCGCAGAGCGTGGAGCGCCGCGGGCAGCGCCCGGGCACGGTGCGCGCCCCGCAGTTCGATGCGCTCGACCGTGCCGCGTGCCCGGCCGCGTACGAAATATTCCTGAAATGGCAGCGCGCGGCTGCCGCGAATCTTCACGAAGGTCCGCAGCGGATCATCGCTCATCGGCAGTACCTGCGACCTTACGCCAAGTGCGCGCGCGATTTCATTGGTCACCTCGGAAAGGCGCGCACCACTGCGCAGCCGTTCGGTCCGGTAAAGGTGGGTCGCAAAATCGCGATCCCCCAGCGCGAACCAGGGCTTTCCATAGAAGCGTGCCAGTTCCCCGAGGGTCGTAAATGATTCGTCGAGCCGTCCCCATCCCTGCTGGCGATTGACCAGATTGGCCAGCGTGTAGGTGATGGTGTCGAGGTCGGGAGAGACGTGAAGCCCATAGAAGGTCTCATCGTCTCCGGTGTTGACGACGACAGTCAGGCGCTGCGGGGCGATCCGACGAACCAGGCCGCGGATCAACTTAGCTGCACCCACTCCCCCCGCAAGCGTGACTATCTGCTTCGACGGGGGGAGCGGAGATCGGCCGCGCACCATTCGGAGCCTTTCTTCCGTAGAGCTTCTTGTAGAGCGTGCTGCGCTCGACCGCGACCCTGCCCATTTCGTGCGCCTTCGCTTCGATCAAATCCACCGGAACGAATTCGCCGGCGTCGCCACCGGCTTGCGCCGTGATGCTTTCCTCCATCAGGGTGCCGGAAAAATCGTTGCACCCGGTCTTGAGGGTTAGCGCGGCGAGGTCGACCCCGCATTTCACCCACGAGGTCTGGATGTTGTTGATCTGCCCGCGCAGGAACAGCCGCGAGAACGCGTACATCTGGAAATCCAGCTCGCCGCGTCCCACCGGCTTTACCAATCCCTTGCGGAACATCACCGTATTCTCGTGGATGAAACGCAGCGGCACGAATTCGGTAAAGCCGTGGGTCTCCTTCTGGATCGTGCGGAGCAGGTCAAGATGATTCACCACGTGACGCGGCGTCTCGATATGACCGTACATCACCGTGGAAGTCGTCGGTACGCCGATCGAATGTGCGGTGGTTATGATGTCCACCCACGCGGCCACATCGACTTTCTTATGGCTCAGGATCTCGCGCACACCGTCGTCGAGAATTTCCGCGGCCGTGCCCGGAATCGATCCGAGCCCGTGGTCGCGCAGCATCCCGATATAGTCCGGATATTCCATCCGCGCGCGCTTGGCGCCGTACATGATTTCCATCGGCGAGAACGCGTGCATATGAATTTCCGGAAAACGCGACTTGATGACATCCAGCAGGTCGCGGTACTTGAAGGCCGGCATGTCGGGATTGATCCCGCCCTGCATGCATACCTCGGTGGCACCGCGCGCGACTGCGTCGGCTACCTTGCCGAGGATCGTCTCATCCGAATGGTCGTACGCATCCGATTCCCAGCGCTGGCGTTTGAACCCGCAGAACTGGCATCCGACGAAACAGATGTTGGTGAAGTTGATATTGCGATTGACGACGTAGGTGACCTCGTTGCCGACATCTGTGGCGCGCGCGAGATCGGCGCATTTCACCGTTGCACGCAGGTCGTCATCCCTGCTGGTGTACAGCGCGAGCCCTTCGTCGGGCGTAATTTCGCGCTGCTCCAGGGATCGTTCCAGGGTTGCGCGCACACCGGGCGATGCTTTTTCCAAGAGCGCATCGAGCGGCGCCGCTTCTATCTCGTCGACCCAGGTTCTCCAGTACTCCAGATTCATGATTGGCCTCCGACGGTTCGAGCCCACATCGCGCGCACATTGGTCGCGACCGCCGGGTCGAGCCACTCATCTTCTATATATTCGGGGTAAATTGCCAAACGCTCGCCGAGCGTAAAGCCCGCGCGGGCGCATCTTTCACCAAGACGCTCGATATGCGGCCACGGCGCCTCGGGATTTACGTAGTCCTTGGAGAGCGGTGAAATTCCACCCCAATCGTTGATCCCGGCCCGCAGGAAGAGCTCGATCTGGTTGGGCGACAGGTTCGGCGGAGCCTGCACGTTGGCCTTGGATCCCAGCACCAGGCGGGCGGTCGCAATCGCGCGCACCATGTCGAATGCATCGGGCTCGGGCGCGTCGGCCATCGCAATCTCCGGCTTGGCCCGGAAGTTTTGCACTATCACTTCCTGCACGTGCCCATGGCGTTGGTGCGACCCGCGAAGCGCAAGCAGGCTCTGCGCGCGTTCCGCGGTGGTCTCGCCTATCCCGAGCAGGATTCCGCTCGTGAAAGGAATCTTCAACTCGCCTGCCTCGTCGATCATCTTCATCCGCAGCGCCGGGTCTTTGTCGGGCGCGGCCTGATGGACTCCGCCTCGCCCGCGCAGGCGCGGCGAGATGTTCTCCAGCATCAAACCCATGCTCGCGTTGAGCGGGCGTAGCATCGCCATTTCTTCGCGCGTCATGAGCCCCGCGTTGGTATGCGGCAGCAGACCTTGTTGCAGCGCGATCTCGCAGGCTCGCGCGACGTACTCGATGGTCGAGCGTACTCCAAGTTCATCGAGCGTGGCACGATATTCCCGAAACGCGACTTCGGGCTTGTCACCCAGGCACATCAGTGCTTCCTTGCATCCGAGCTCATGCCCACGTCGTGACCAGGCCGCAATCTCCTCGGGACGCATGGTCCACGCGCCTGGATCGCCGGGATCCTTGCGAAACGTGCAGTAGGTGCAGCGGTCGCGGCACAGATTGGTGACCGGCAGAAACACCTTGCGAGAGTAGGTAACGTGACGGCCTTTGCCTCGATCACGCAAATCGCCCGCGGCTCCTATCAGGTCGTCGAGGTCGCGGTCGGGACACTCGATCAGCGCGATCGCATCAGCTTCGGAAAGCGGGTCGTCGGCCAGCGCGCGGTCGAGAATCTCCCGAGTCGGGGCGTCGGCGCGCGCCGCTGACTGTGCTGCAAGAGAGGGCGCCATTGTTCGGACTTATAGGCCATCACCCCGGGGCAGGCAACCTAGTTGCATTTCGATACTGTAGCCCAGGCGGCGCGGCAGCGGCTAACAAAGGGATGCAGAGTAATCGTCCTTGCTCCTGTGCAGGACGCGGCCTGCTGCTGCAATTCTCCGCAGGTTACCCCTCAGCAGCTCGCGCGGATCACCGGAATGCCGGTATCACGTCCTCGGCGAAGCGCTGGAAATCCTCCAGGAAGAAGGGCGCCATCGCCATGAAAATGAAGTGGGTCACTCCGGCCTTGCGGTAGCGTTCTATGGTGTCCAGGCACTCGTGCTGGTCGCCAATCATGATTTGCTTGCGTGCTTCCTGCGGCTGCTTGCCGCTCATCGCACCGATGATCGACATCATGACTTCCTCGCGCTCCTTGGGCGCGCGATAGCAAAGCCCAATCATCACAGTCTTCTCAATTTCGTCCGGGTCGCGGCCTTCGGTGTCGCCATGCCGGTTGATGACGTTAATCAGATGCGTCATGCGCTCGGCGTCTCCGTTCGCGTTCCACATGTCGGCGTGACGTGCGACGATTTTGAGCAACGTCTTTTCGCCCTGCCCCCCGATCATGATCGGCGGATGTGGCTTCGAGAGCGGCTTTGGATTGCATACTGCATCGACCACCTTGTAGTGACGCCCCTCCAGCGAGGTCTTATTCTGCGTGAACATGCCCTTGATGATCCGCAACGACTCATCGAGCGCTTGCAGGCGGCCCGGGATGGTTTTGAAATCGACCCCGAAGCTCTGATGCTCGAGCTCGAACCAGCCTGCGCCGATTCCCAGGTTAAACCGCCCGCCCGACACATTGTCGAGGGTCGCCGCCATCTTCGCGGTGAGACACGGATTCCGATAGGTGTTGCCGTTGACCAGAGCTCCCAGCCGCGCCCGTTTGGTGTGCTGGCTAAGGGCCGCAAGCAGCGTCCATCCTTCCATGCAGGGTCCGGTCGGATCAGGCACAAAGATCGGGTAGAAGTGATCGAACACCCATAGCGAGTCGTATCCCCAGCCGTCGGCTTTGCTCCACAGTTCGGTCAGTTCGGCCCAGCTGACATTCTGTTGTCCGGTCTGAACTCCGAAACGAATCGGATGCCTTTCGCCCATGTGCGGATTCCTCCGTGGTACGGGATGAAGGTTAGTCTTTTTCAACCATCACGATCGCGGCCGCGGCCATCCCTTCGGCGCGGCCCAATGCCCCGAGACCTTCGGGGTTCGAGGCCTTGACGTTCACCCTAGACTGATCGGCGCCGAGCGCATCGGCCAGGCGCACACGCATTGGGGGCAAAAAAGCGGCCAGCTTCGGTGCCTGCGCAAAAATTGTGAGATCAGCGTTGGTGAGGCGCCATCCTTTTCCGGCCGCGGTCCTCCAGACCTCGTTCAACAAGCCGATGCTGTCCGCGCCGGCGTAGCGAGGGTCATGGTCGGGGAAATGCTGCCCCAAGTCACCCTCGCCGAGCGCGCCTAGGATCGCGTTCGCCAGGGCGTGTGCAGCTACGTCACCGTCGGAGTGGCCCTGCAGCCCCCTGGGATAGGCAATTTGGACCCCGCCGAGAACGAGCCTTCGGCCCGGTACCAACGGATGAGAATCGAATCCCTGTCCTACGCGGTACCCCATGGACGGTCAGGCTCCGCCGCGCAGACCACTACCTGCGTTGACAAGTTGCGAGTGGCTGAGCAAGCTTCTTGGCGATAACCGGCAATAAGGAGCGCCCGCGATGCCGTCATTTTTGAAGAATCCCAAGGTCATAGTCGGCGCTATCGTCGTCCTGTGGGTCGCCTACGTGATCTCCAACAATCTAGAGAAAAGCGTCGATTTCCGACTCTTGCCGTTCAACATTCTCACCCTTCAGCTCCGCGTTGCGGCGCTGGTCGTCGCTTCGGCTCTGTTCGGCGTGCTGGCGACGATCGTCATTCAGTTCTTGTGGAAACGGCGCTCGAAGAACGCGGTGTCGGCCGCATCGGTCACCAGAAGCAGCACCGCGCAGTGATCGCCCGCACGCAGCTGGTTCACCTCCGCCGGTCCGATCAAGAGGCCGTCGGCGCGGGCGACGGAACTGAAAATGCCGGAGCCCTGGTTGCCGGTCGGGACTGCGAAGTATTCGTGGTCGCGCCGCTCCACCTTCACCCGCACGAACTCGGTGAGCCCCGTGGCCAGCTTGATATCGGTGGCGCAGCGCACCGTGATGCGGGGCAGACCTAACTCGCGCCTGCCGCTCATCTTGAGCAAGGCGGGCCGCGCGTAGAGATAAAAGCAGACCAGGGTTGAAACCGGGTTGCCCGGTAGCCCGAACACCGGGCGATCGCGCAGCGTGCCGAATTTCAGGGGACGTCCTGGTTTTTGCGCAACCCCATGAAAAAGCGTCTTTGTCCCGAGTTCATCGAGTACGGTCTTGACGTGATCGAACTGTCCAACCGACACCCCACCCGTCGTAAGGATCGCATCGAAGGCAACTGCCTCTGCCAGGCGCTCCCGAACTTCGGCCGGTGTGTCGCGCGCGACACGAAGTATCGAAGCATCTCCACCCGCTTCCCGAATCGCACCCGAAAGCGCATACGCGCTCGAATTCACCACCTGTGCTCCGCTTGGTAACTCATCCACGTCCACCAATTCGTCGCCGGTAGCAACAATCGCCACTCGGGGTCGGCGATAAACCCCCACCATCGCCCGGTTCAACGCCGCGAGCATCCCGAGATCCGCGGCCCCGAGCAGCTTGCCGGGGGTCATCGCGACCTCCCCTCGTTTGAGGTCCTCACCGCGCGGGCGGACGAACGCATTAGGTGGTGCGGGTGCGAGTATTTCGACCTGGTCGCCGCTGCCGCGCGTCTGTTCGATGGGAACGATCGCGTCTGCACCGCGCGCGATTGGAGCGCCGGTCATCGTCCTGGCGGCCTGACCGAGTCGCACCTCGTGCGCCGGCATGGTGCCGGCCGGCACGGTCTCGGTTACGTTAAGCCGCACGGGGCTCGCGGCGCTCGCGCCGGCGACATCGGCGGCGCGAACCGCATAGCCGTCCATCGCTGAATTGTCGAACCCGGGGATATCTCGTGGCGACTGAACCTCCTGCGCCAAAACCCGCCCCAGGGAGTTAAGCAGAGCCACCCGCTCAACCCCTAGCGGACGTACCGCGTCCAGCACCATGGTCAGCGCTTCATCGACACCAATCACAAATCAGGAGAATACGCGGCTTCGGGGCCGTTGAGAACCCGAAGTGTCAAGTCCACGAAAAGGAGCGAGTCGTGAGCCGGTTAGTCGGCGAATGCCGTCCGCAGCAGCGGAACGCGGACTTTGTAGCTGTGAGCGTAGGGCGGTATGCGATCACGCAGCAAGGCGGGATTCAGATCGTGGAGTTTGGCCACTGTAGTACGATACGAGCCCGCCAACTGAGAAAGCCTTGTGCCGCCGCGCACCGGAACTTCGTGATACTCAGGAGGTGCGTCGCAGTCGAGGTGGACAATTCGGTAGCGAGTGGAATTGTGCGCCATGAATGCGAAGGCCATGAAGCGGCCCATCAAGGCGCGGGTCTGGCCGGGTAACAGGTCCATGAACCGATTGAAGTTATCGCCGCGCAGCAGCCAGTAGCGGTCGATCGCCAGGTCACCCCCATTCCATCCGACTACCGCAACCCGCCAGTCGTAACCGGCTGCCTCGTGAAGGTCAGAGAGATACTCGGCGGCCGCCTTGGTGGAAAGAACCGGGTCACGGCGCTCATCCACCCACTGGTCGACCCGCAGTCCATACTTTTGGGCGGTTCCTTTGTTAAACTGCCAAGGTCCTTTGCCGCGCTCGCTGAAATCGCTCTCCGCGAAGCTCAAATAAAGCAGGTCGTCGGGAACGCCCTTGGCGCGGAGGGCCTGGGTCATTTGCAGGAAAAATGGCCGACTCCGCTCAACCCCGGCTTCCCACGATGCGGGCCGGCTCACATAGTCATCGACGTATTCCTGAACCAGCCGGTTGAGGAGAATCGGGAATGGAGGTACCGGCCTAGGCTGTCCAATTACAAACGGAGAATGAAGCGTAGAACTGGGCTCGAGTTTGACCGGGTCACGGTTAAAGTTGAGGGGGTCACCAATGGCAGGCCCAGCAGAAATCGTAGGGGCGAGCGGGGTTTCGATTGCAAATCCGGACGCCGCCGCGAAGAGCGGCATCGAAATCAGAGCCAAGGATGCACTGAGTATGGCTTTACGTCTAGGCATTCTCCCCCGAGAACCGCCCAAACCCTAACCGGTGAGGCGGCAACGGTCAACCACGTCGCAAGGGATCGGGCATTAAAAAAACTGATATGAGTCGTATGCGCTGTTAATAACTTTCACGCGTAGAACCACAACTCTCCCCATTTTCCTTCGGTTTCAAGCCAACTCTTAGTTGACCATGGTCTTTATGATAGGTTCGTAAGGCAACTCAAGCTGGAGCGCCCAAGTCCATCTAATCGATAGTGAATCTCTGGCGCGATATTATCGACAGCCTGCCCGACGCGATTGTCGTCGTGTCGAACGATGGTTGTCCCCTCCGGGTAAATCCAGCCGCCGAAACCATGCTCGGGAGCTCGACCATCGGGTCGCATGAACTCGCGGACCTGCTCGGGCAAAATCCTTGGCTGCAGAGGATGATTCAGACCTGCCTAGAAAGTGGGCAAACTTTGGGAGACCCGGACGCACTCCTGAGTGTGGGGCCTCGATCAATGACGGTCCGGGCCGAAGTCTCCCCACTGCTTGCTGCCGATACGCGTCCCGACGGTGCCATCGTCCTGCTTCATGATCTCTCCCATGAGAAGACCGCCGCGCAGACCGCGGAATCGGTAGAGTCAAGCCTGCGACTTTCTCCCGCCGGACTGGCGCACGAAGTCAAAAACCCTTTGACCGGCATCAAGGGGGCGGCTGAGCTTCTGGCCTCGATGTATCCCTCCGATGGGCGGGCCCAGCAGTACTGCGGCGTGATTCTGGATGGGGTAAATCGGATCGCCGCGCTCGTGGAACAGGTTCTCGCCGTCAGTTCCCCTCAGCGTCTCGCGCAAGATCCCGTCAATATCCATCAGGTCTTGCATCAGTCGCTCAGGATGGCCGGGCTGTACCCGAGTGCTCCCGACACCGTTCGCATCGTTCAAGACTTCGATCCAAGCTTGCCGGAAGTCATCGGCGACGCCTCAGCGCTGGAGCGAGCGTTCCTCAACCTGGTCAAGAATGCCGCCGAGGCGATCGGCGGCGAGGGGGTAATCCGTCTCCACACCCGGATGGAAAGCGAATTCCGCATGACCGCCGAGGGCCGTCGCCGACAATTCTTGCGCGTCGAGGTTAGTGACAGCGGGCCCGGGTTGGCCGAGGAGGAGATCCATCAACTTTTCACCCCCTTCTTCACCACCAAGCCAGACGGAACCGGACTCGGGCTCGTGTTAAGCCAGCGTATCGTCGCACTTCACGGCGGCAGGTTATGGGCTTCGGCAGGCGGGGTCGGCCAGCGCTCCGGTCGTACTGAGCAGAGAGCGGGCATGACGTTCAAAATCACGCTCCCGGCGGGCGATCGATGATTGTGAAGCGATGACTCGCTGCTGGGTGACTATTATTGTTACGATGAATCGACACCGGATCTAGCAATGCCATCCGCAGAGCCCAATCTTCCTGACAACCCCGGAATCGAGACCCCTCCCCGGGCGCGAGTCCTCATTGCTGACGATGACCCGGCGATCCGGCTCGTCCTGCGGCATCGGCTGGAAGCCGAACAATATGCGGTCGAGGAGGCCTCGGACAGTGCCAACGCGCTTGAGCTGCTGCGCTCCGGACGTTTCGATGTCGCGCTGGTGGACATCATCATGCCCGGCCCTGGCGGACTGGAAGTTCTGACCGCCGCACGGGGCGAAAATATCCGCACCCTCATTTTCATAATCACCGCCGCGAGCACGATGAACAACGCGGTGGAGGCGATGAAGCGCGGCGCCCATGACTATCTGACCAAACCTTTTGTCAATCTCGACTTGGTGGCCGCCACGGTGGGACGAGCGGTGGAAGTCGCGGAGCAGGCGGCCGACCTCGATCGGCTCAAGAACGAGGTCAATCGCCAGCTGGTGGGCGGCGAAATAATCGGGCGCAGCCCGGCAATGCAGGAAGTGTACAAGCTGATAGGGCGCGTCGTCACGAACGATGCGACTGTGCTGCTGCTCGGCGAGAGCGGCACCGGCAAGGATCTCGTCGCCCGCGCGATTCACTTCAAATCGGGGCGCTGGCGGGCCCCGTTCGTGGCGGTGAACTGCTCGGCGATTCCGCAGGGCCTGTTGGAAAGCGAGTTGTTCGGCCATGAGCGTGGCTCGTTCACAGGCGCAAACGAGCGAAGAGCTGGCAAGTTCGAAATGGCCGACGCGGGGACCATCTTCCTCGACGAAATCGGCGACCTTCCGCTCGAGCTTCAACCCAAACTTCTGCGCGTGCTTCAGGAGCGCGAGTTCTCCCGGGTCGGCAGCGTCGAATCGCTACGGGTCAAGGCGCGAATGATTGCGGCCACCAACCAGGATTTGCAGAAACTGGTCGCCGCGCGACGCTTTCGCGAGGACCTCTACTTTCGCCTCCATGTCATCCCGATTCATCTTCCGCCGCTGCGCGACCGCCGCGAGGACATCTCCGAACTGACCGACTATTTCGTCGGCAAAGCGGTGCGCGAGATGGGTGCGCGGGTCACCGCGATTGGCGTTGAGGCGCGCGCCAAGCTCGCGATGCACGATTGGCCCGGCAACGTCCGCGAACTGGAAAATGCGGTCTTGCGCGCCGCCCTGCTCGCCCCCGGAAATACCATTCGCGCGGAGGATATGGAGCTGTCGTCCAGTGGTCCCCCGCCGCAGCCGAGCGCCGAATCGCTCGCCACCAGCGGCGATAGTGCCGCGCTCGCTGAATTGATCGCCGGCCGAATCGGACAATGGCTCGACGCGCCGGATGGCGAAGAGCCGCGGGATCTATACGAAAAGTTAGTGGCCGAAATCGAGAAACCGCTCATCGAGCTGGCACTCAAACGCACCGGCGGCAACCAGGTTAAAGCTGCCCGTATGCTCGGACTGAATCGCAACACACTGCGCAAGAAGATTACCGATCACAAGATCGTTCTCACCAAGTATCCCGGCTAGCGCGGGTTGCCATGAAACTGCCCTCCCGCTTCTACGCAATCGTCGATCCAGGGGCGGGACATGAGCCCGTCGAACTAGCAAACCTTCTCCTCCAGGCGGGCGCGCGGATCCTGCAACTGCGCCTCAAAGAGACCTCGGGCCACGATTTCCTGGACGCCGCCAACCGCATCGGGCGCCTGTGCCGCGAGCGCGGCACTATTTTTATCGTCAATGACCGCGCTGACATTGCGATGTTGGCTGATGCTGATGGTGTGCACCTCGGGCAGCGGGACATCCCATTAGATGCCGGCCGACGCGTGGTGGGCCCCGACAAGGTCATCGGAATCTCCACCGCCAGCGTCGAGATGGCGCGTGCCGCCGAAGCCGGCGGCGCTGACTACATCGGCTTCGGCCCGATGTATCAGGGCGGATTGAAGAACATCAAGGTGGCTCAGGGACTCGAGAAACTGCGTGCGGTGCGTGCCGCGGTAAACATCCCGATTGTCGCCATCGGCGGAATCACCGAAGCAACCATGCCGGCAGTACTTGCCGCGGGCGCAGACGCGGCCGCAATAATCACCGACGTGATCAAGGCGCCCGATATCGCAGCGAAAGTCCGGACCCTGCTGGCGATAAAATAATCGCGTCGTTTCGACCCCGTGCCGCGCTCGCTCCGGGAGTGTCTTTTCTTCCGACGCTGCCGAGAATGATAGGAGCCGGGAACCTCAGATCGGAATCGCAATGCCCACCCCGCCCAGGATGAATAGCGCCCCGACCACGATGCTGTAGGTGCCGGTCAAAATCATCACCGTGCGGTAAATCGGCTCACGGAAGTTCGAGAGGTGGAACATGCCCGCCGACGCCACCGCCATCAGGGTGTTCATAGCAAGCAACCCCCCGGCGAAAGTCAGCACGCACAGCAACCCGCTCGACCAGCCTCCAACGCCGGCGGACAAGACGAACAAGCCGAGCTGGGTCGGGGTCTCCGCGCCGATGCCGTGGATGATGCCCACGCTGTACGCAGTTCGCGGACCCGGTGGTTGATTCATCGGCGCCGGCTGGGAGGACGGCGTGGTCGCGATCAACGACTTGGTCCACCTTCCTGCACTTCGGATCAATTCAAAGCGCGTCGCTGGACGAGCGTCCGGAGCGCCGCGGAACATCGCGCTCAGGACATAGGCACCGAGCACGATCAGCGTGCATCCCACCGCGCCCATGAGAATTTGGTCCGAGCCCTTGGGCAGCACCCTTCCAAACCAAACCGAAATGGCGCCCAGCACGGTGACGATGGTCGAGTGTCCCAATCCATAGAGCACCGCGAGCCCGACTGCCTGGGCAGGACGCTTGGCCGCGCCCGCCAGATCAGCGATCGCCGCAACGTGATCGTAATCTACGCCGTGCCGAAACCCGAGCAGCGCGGCAGCCGCCAACGCGGGTGCTACTCCATGATGAATCATGCGACCGTCTACGATGCTTGAGAACCCGCCAGAACTTCCTGCGCGGTGCGGATCCGACGAGCCAGTCGCGCCTCTTCGCTGGCCAGGTTCAGACAGGCCAGAGTCGCGATCGCGCCGAGAATATTCATCACGACGAACGTGTCGAAGGCGGCGTAGTACCCGCCGGACAGATCGAAGACTAGCCCGGCCCCGAATGGGCCCACCGCCGCGCCTAGCGTATTGAAGATGCCGGCTATTCCGCCTATCGATCCAAAACGTTTCAGACCCATCGATTCGGCTTGCAAAAGCGGAATCAGCACCAGCGGTGCACCAAGGGTGAGTCCGAAGACCAGGACGAACAGAGCCAGCATGACCCGATTGGCGGCGCCAAAGACCAGGGCGATTCCGAACGCGGCGCCGATAAAATTGACGGTCAATGCGATGCGCGCGCTTACCCGGTCCGAAAACAACCCCATCCCAAGTTTACCGATCGAAGCACAGACGAAGACTAGGCCCATCGCTCTGGCCGCCGCGGTCTGCGAGTAACCAAGGTTAATCAGGTGGTGAATCAGATGTAGCCCAGCACCGGCCGCTGAACAGGCAAACAAAAACTGCGCGGCAGAAACCATCCAGAATGACCGCGTACGAAACGCCTGGCCCAGTTCCAGCCCGGGCAGCGCATCGCTAGACGCCTGGAAGTTTTCTTTGGTTGCCTCGGGTGGACGACTGCGCACTTGTAAGACGACCAGCGGAAGAGCGATCAGCAGCATCGGCGCCGCCAGGGTTAGGTACGCCGCGCGCCATCCGCCCAAATCGAGGATCGCGAAATTACCCACCTGCGTCATGACCGCGCCACCCAGCGACGTTCCGGCAAAGGTGAGACCCATGGCAATGCCGCGGCGCGCGCCAAACCAGTTGGCGACGATGAGTGCTGCGGGCAGGAGTGTTGCCGCGGCAATTCCGATTCCGAGGAGGAGATAGGCGGCCATCATCATCGGGAACGAGTCGGCGCGGCTGGCGATCACAAAGGCGGCGGCAGTCATTACGATGCCGACTATCATCACGATGCGTGCTTCCAGCCGGTCCAGAAGAATGCCGATCAGCGGCCCGCTAAGTCCTGCCGACAGCGCCAGCGCGCTGGTCAGCGAGGCAGTGCGTGTATGACTCCATCCGAAGTGTTTCAGCAGCTGAGGAAAAAACAGGCTCGTGGTGTTGTAGCCGGAGCCAAATATCAGGAACAACGTGACGAACAGACTCGCCACGAGGATCCATCCCTGCCGTTCGCGAGCCGTCATCGCTAGATTCCCCCGGCAACGCCCGATTCAGTCCCGGTGGCGCGCTAGTGTCTTATAGCCGTGAGTCTCGGAGGCGTCGAGCGCGTCCTTTAAGGGTAGGTCAGGCCCAGGGTGGACCGGACCCTGGCGGGATAGAATTTGCCACCTTGAACCGGAAGATCTGCCGACTTGGGGCTTAAAGCTACTCCAGCGCGCTCATCGGTACGTAGCCCTCGAGCCCGCTCTTCATTCTGATCTTCGTATAGTCGAGCGCCACGCCGATCACGTGAACGTTGTGTCCCTTGTGGACCTCGGACACCTTCTTCGACCACTTGTTCGGCTTTTCCAGCACCGCAGAATCGGAGGTCAGCGTAAAAATCTTGTCGGTCGGTTTCACCAACTCGGCCGCCGCCGCGTCGATATAACCGGTCTCCCCCGATTTGAGTTTCACTTGCAGAAAATAGTGCGTCGCACCGGTAACGTCGATGAACTTTCCGCTTTGCGCCTGCTCGATTTGCTTGCTCGCCTTGTCGGGCTTGGCGAGGACGGCGGTGTCGTTGTTCAATTTGACGACCGCATGCGCCGGCTCGACTTCGAACTTGGTCGGCGCTCCCGCCTGGTGGCCCGTTGGAGCCGATGCCTGCTTGGGCGCTGGTTGTGGCGGCGGACTCTCGTCGGTGGGCACCACCGTGGTCTCGGGCACGTCGGATTCGTTTACCTGGGCCCGAACCGTCCAGCAGTTCGCGTGTAACAGCGTCGCCGTCAGTATCGCGGTCGCTAGCGTTCGGATCGTTCCACCCCTGGCTTCCATCGCCTCTCCCCTCCACCGCCACCGTCGTTCAACATGCGCCACACACCGTACATCGGTGCACGTCGCAAGGTTTGGTCTGGTGCTCATAGTGAGCCTTGCGGCGTTCCGACAGTAGAAACCATTTGTGAATGTGATGATCGATGAAGTCCCAGGGTAGGACCTCGTCATACGCGTAGCGGCGCGTCACGTAGAAATCGGGATTCGGCACTGAACCACGACCAGTCTCGGCCTCGCGGCGAATCTGCTTGAGTTCGCTCCAGATCTCGCCCGGCGATTGGCAATTCCTCTCGGTAAGGCGCTGGAGAATCGCGCCCACGCGACGGTCGCCCCGCGAAACCAGGGTCTGAAAGTATGCCTCGCGCGGAGATTCCGCATCTAGGTCGGCGCCGAGGCGCCCCAGCTCCGCCCGCAGCAAGGCGATCTTCCGGCGGGTGCTGCGCGGATCATCCATCGGATCCCACTGGAACGGGGTCCAAGGTTTGGGCACGAAAGGATTCAAAGACACGGTCACATGCCCGACGCGCTGGCGCGCCGCGCGCGCCCGTTCGAGAATCTTCGCAGTGAGCAGCGCTATCGCACGCACGTCGTCGTCACTTTCCTCCGGAAGCCCTACCATGAAATAAAGCTTCAGGTTTTCCACCCCCTCACCCACCATCATCGACGCGGCGCGTAAAATTTCCTCCTCGCTCAGGTTCTTGTTGATAATCCTGCGCATCCGCTCGCTGCCGGCTTCGGGTGCCACCGTCACGCTTCGCGCGCCGTTGCGTCCGAGCGCAGCCGCAAGTTGCGGCGAAATGCAATCCGCTTTCAGGGAAGAAGGCGACAGTCGGCCACCCGCATCGGCGACCCGCTCTGCGATCTCCGCAACTCCGGGCACGCTGGCCATTTCCGCGCCGACCAGCCCGATAACCTTTCGCTCTCCAAGTCCGCGCCGCACCTCGGCTACAAGCTTGTCTGGCGACCGATAACGGATCGGACGATACATGAACCCGGCCGCACAAAATCGGCAACCCCACTGGCATCCGCGGCTGGCTTCGACCAGGAACATATCACCGAAGACCGATTCCTCGGTGAGAATCAGCGAAGAGGTGTTGAAGCGATCGAGGTCGTGGATCAGACGCCTGCTGACGGTCGGTTTGGCCGGGCCTGAATAACCAACTCCCGCAAGCCGCCCCTCGTCGGCATACTCAGGATGGAAGTAATCCGGCAAGTAGGCGCCGGGGACCTCGGCCAGCGCCGCCAGCCGCGCCGGCTCGCGGCCTGTCGCAAGAAACCGCGCCAGAAACTCGGGCACCATCTCCTCGCCTTCACCAATCAAAAACAGATCGACGAACTCGGCGACCGGCTCGGGGTTCAGAAAAATCGCGGAGCCGCCCGCGATAATTAGCGGAAAGTTCCTGCCCGCGCGCTCGGCTCGTGTGAGCGGAACCCCCGCCATCCGCAGCACCCTGAGAACATTGAGATAGTCGGTCTCAAAGGCCACCGAGAAGGCGAGAATGTCAAAATCCGATAGCGCGCGTCCGCGCTCAAAGGACAACAAGCGCCCGTTCCCCGCCTGCAGTGCAGCGCGCTCGTCGGGGTCCGGCAAGAACGCGCGCTCTGCATCGACGGACGGATGTGAATCGAAGATCTGGAAGATGGCCTGGTAGCCCAGGTTGGCCATCCCAAGGCGATAGAGGTTCGGGTAGATTACGCATACCGAGACCTCGCCCCCCGAACGCCGCTCGTAGAGCAGTTTTTCCTGGGCGATCCTATCTAACGCGCGTTTGCGCGACAGATACTGGGTCTCTGGCATTGACTCCTAGATTATCGCCCCGGTTCAGGGCCGCTCAAGTGGGCGCAAATCGTTCTACACTTGGTGCAACGTAAAGGTTTTGCCCTCGCGAGCTAAGCTCCACCGCACGTGGGTCCAATCACGCGCTCAGGATGCGTGTACACGTTGAACGCGCCATCGCGCAGAAATCCCAGCAGAGTGACTCCGACTTGGTCCGCCAATTCCACCGCCAGCGACGAGGGCGCCGACACCGCCGCCAGCAGCGGCGCCCCAGCGGCCGCCACCTTCTGGACTATTTCGAAGCTCAATCTTCCACTCACCATCACCAGCGAATCGTCGAGCGGTAGCGCGTTCCGACCCATCGCCCACCCGATAAGCTTGTCGACCGCATTGTGGCGGCCAATGTCTTCGCGCAGCGCGCGCAGAGCTCCGGACCGATCGAACAGGGCCGCGGCGTGGACTCCCCCGGTCTCGGCAAAAATTGTCTGCTCGCCACGCATCTTGGCGCTTAGGCTCAGCAGTACCGCTGCCTCCAGCGCAAAGTTGCCGGGGGAAAGCGGAGCGATTCTCCTTTCAATGGCCTCGATGGAGGTCTTGCCGCAGAGTCCGCAACTCGCGGTCATCGCGAAGTTGCGTTGCAGCCGTTCGCGCAAGTCTTCGACCGGCACGTGCAGAATGACGTCGATGACGTTGGGCTCGGGCTTTCCGGCCCTTCCGCGCACCCGCCGAATCTCGCCAATCTCATTCGCAGCACTGACAAATCCTTCGGCGAAAAGAAATCCCGTGACCAGCTCCTCGTCATCGCCCGGGGTCCTCATCGTGACTGTGAAGCGGCGCCCGGCCAGACGAATCTCCAGCGGTTCCTCGACTGCCAGCAGATCCCGCCCACTCCTGAAGCTCGACGCGCGCCATCGCCGCGTCGCGCGCTCCAGGGTTTTCTTGCCGCCGAAATCCGCCACTATGGTAGATTATCATTGCCCTCGAGAAGCGTGAACCTCCGGGAGGAAGTGTCGATGAATCGCCAGCCGGTCAGTCCCGATACCACTCACAGGGTCGCGCGGAGTCTCCTGAGGAAGCGGGAGGTGGTCGCCGCGCCGCGTCCGAAGTCACCGACGTTGCGATTGGTGACAGCGAGCGTTGGATGAATCGACAGTGTGCGGAGGACTGATTCTCGCGAGCGGTATCGTCGACCCTGCGCCATCCCCGATGCGTCTTTCAGGTTCTGCGACTCCTGGTTTTCAGCGCTTCGGCGGTCAGTTCCAGGCGCACGTCAGCGTTGCGGATGCCATCGACCGGCGTTTTGAAGCGCTCGTCGCTCAGCCATTCGAGCCGTTAGAGCGCGCGGCACATCCCCTGCCATTCGGAATCGGTGTTGGCGGCGGCGGTGATATAGCCGTCGGTGGTCTCGAAGATCAGCTCGCGCGCGCGAGCCACGCGGATACTGCTGCGGTTGTTGCCGACGAACGTGTAAGCGGCCATCCCCTCGGGCCACAGGGGGGCGATTACCGCATCCAGCATCGCCAGCCGCACGTGCTGTCCCTCGCCGGTGCGTTGGCGCGCGAGCAGCGCCACGGTCATCGCCTGCACGGCGGTGAGCGCGGTGACCTTGTCCGGGATGATCAGGCGAATCATGTGCGGCCGCCCGGTTTCGACGTCGGCCTGGATCGCGGCGAGTCCCGAGAGCGCCTGGATTACAGGATCATAAACCCACTGGTCTGCGTAAGGCCCGCTCTCGCCGCTTATCGAGACGTAAACCAAATCGGGTTTGACCCCGCGCAGCGCCGCCTCGCCGATGCCGAGCCGCTCGGCGACGCCAGGCCGATGGTTTTGCACGAAGAGATCGGCGCGCGCGACCATCCGCTTGAGCAGCTCGAGCTCGCGCGGATCGCGCAGGTTAATCGCGGCCGAACGCTTGTTGCGATTGATCACGGCGAACGCGGGAGCGACGCCGCGCCGCGTGCCGCCCATCGCGCGCGTGAAATCGCCGATTCCCGGCGGCTCGACCTTTTGACTATGTCGGCGCCCTGATCGCCAGGATCATCGTCGCCATCGGGCCGGAGAGGTTCTGCGTGACGTCAATGACGCGGATGCCGCTCAACGGACCGGTGGGCGATGCTGCCATGATCGCGTTCCTCTTTTGATAGCCGCCGAGGGCGCGCCTGCGGGCGTGCAGCGATTAACGAAACGCGGGGAGGACCTCTTTGGCGATTGTTTCCATGTTGTGTTCGATATCCTCGTGGCGGCAGGCCCAGCTGAACATCACGCTGCGCGCGCCGGCGTCCACGTATTCGCGCAGGCGCTTGCGGCAATCTTCGGGACTGCCGTAGAGCACGTAGCGGCCGGCGATCTTCGAGAAATCCTGGGCATAGTTTTTGCCCAGCGAGCGCGCGGCCACTTCTGCGGCTTCTTTGCGATCCGGATAGACCGAAGTGAAGATGAAGAGCCCCGGGCGAAACGCGCTCATGTCGCGTCCCTCTTCGCGGCCGAATGCTTCGATCTTGGAGATGCTCTCGCGCAGCATCTCCGGCGTGTACATGTAGGGCAGCCATCCGTTGGCGTACTTTGCCGCGCGGCGCATCGCCGGCTCCTTGCGTCCGGCAACCCAGATCGGCGGATGAGGCTCTTGTGTCGGCGCGGGATCGAGCGTGACGCCGGAGAAGCGCGAGTAGCGGCCATTGAAGGTGACGTCTCGTTCGGTCCACAGGCGGCGAATCACTTCGAGGGCTTCGTTCGAGCGCGACGCGCGCTGTTTGACCGGCACGCCGATCGCCTCGAATTCTTTGGGAAATTCGCCGCCGATGCCGATGCCTAGGTGGTAACGGCCGCCGGAGGCGACGTCGAGCACCGCAGCCTGCTTCGCCAGCATCACGGGGTTGTACAGCGGCAGCAGCACGATCGAGCTCATCAGCCTGATCTTCTCGGTGGCGCCCGCGGCCATCGCGAGCGCGATGAGCGAATTTGAAACCGGCCCGTGGAACATCACGTGTTCGCCGCAGGTCAGGTAGTCGTAGCCGAGGCGCTCGGCAGACTGTGCGAACTCGACCACACCTTTAACCGAGGTCAGCGCCACGCCAAATTCAATCGATGATGCCACCGTGTTCCTCCGGTTCGGTCCAAGCGGGTGCGCGAATGGCGACCGCGCTCCGTTTCACGCCGCGGACTTGATGCCGCACACCCGATGCTGCAAAAAGCTACTGCGCCCGCTCAGCGCTGCGCGAACTCCGCCAGAGCCGCCGCCAAGTTATGACTGTGCCTGGCGCCGCCCCCGAGGTTGATCAGCGCGTAGCGCTCGTCTGCATCCAGGCGCTCCCACGCCGCCTGGTCCAGGCGCGCCCTCGGCGCGCGCTGCGCCGCGACCTCCGCCGGCAACGTGTGCGGCGGTTCTGCGATCGCGCGCTCGCTTTCGGCCAGCGTCTTGGGCTGCTCGCCGCAAGCGCGCTCGACCGCCTCGGCGATGAACAGGTTGAGGGTTTCGCGTTGGTTTTCATGGTCGATCGGGAGATGACAGATGGCCAGGCGCTCACCGCGGCCGAGCGCTTGCCACTGCTTGAGCCCGATTTTGACGCCGACGCGGTCCAGCTTTTGCCGCACTGCCATCGGAACGCCGGCGAGCGACTGGTGCATCTCCTCCTCGAACATGAATTCGCGCATCATGAGTGACTCTCCGTCAGGCGATCCTAACAATTGTCGGGGCGCGCTCCCAAATACGAAAAACACAGACCGGCCGCGACAGCAATCGCGCGCCGCCGACGCTCTTGACGGGGGCGCTCCCGCTGGCGGAACCTTGAGCGGGGAAGGACTCGATATCCCGATGAACTCTGCGCGAAACGGCTTCGACCCGCAGGCGGTGGAAGCGATCGCGACGCGTCTTCGAGCGCAGCCGGGCGCGCTGATGCTTATTCTGCGCGAAGTTCAGGATCGCCTGGGCTGGGTGCCGGCGGCGAGCGTGCCGGTGATAGCGCAGGTGCTGAATCTATCCCGCGCCGAGGTCCATGGCGTGGTCACCTTCTATCATGATTTTCGCCATGAGCCGCCGGGACACAACGTGCTCAGACTTTGCCACGCCGAGTCGTGCCAGGCCATGGGCGCGGTCGCGCTCGCCGAGCATGCCTGTCGCCGCCTCGGTATCGGCTTCGGCGAGACCACACCCGATCGCGAGTTCACGCTGGAAGCCGTCTATTGCCTTGGGAATTGCGGATGCTCGCCGGCGATGCTGCTCAACGGGGAACCGTACGGGCGGCTGACGCCCGAGCGCCTCGATGACCTGCTGGCCGAATGCCGGGAGAATCGCCGATGAGCGCGACGGTGTTCGTCCCGCGCGATTCGGCGGCGCTATCGCTCGGCGCGGAAGGGGTCGCCCGCCTGATCGCATCCGAGGGCGCGCGCCGCAAAGTCGAGCTCAATGTGGTGCGCAACGGTTCACGCGGGATGTTCTGGCTGGAGCCGCTGGTCGAGGTCGCAACCGCGCGCGGCCGTTTTGCGTACGGGCCGGTGTCGCCATCGGACGTCCCGTCGCTTTTCGATTGCGGTTTCCTGTCCGGCGGTGCGCATCGGCTGAGCCTCGGGCCAATCGAGGAGATCGGCTACCTCAAGCGCCAGGAGCGGCTCACCTTCGCCCGCGTCGGCATCGTCGATCCGGGGTCGCTCGACGACTACCTGGCACACGGCGGTTATCGCGGACTTGCGCGCGCGCTCGATTTGCCGGCGGAAAAGATCGTCGATGAAGTAATGACATCCGGCTTGCGCGGCCGCGGCGGCGCGGGATTTCCAGCGGGAATCAAGTGGCGCACCACGCAGCAAGCCTCCGCGCCCCGAAAATACGTGGTCTGCAACGCCGACGAGGGCGATTCGGGCACATTCTCTGACCGCATGATCATGGAGGGCGATCCCTTCGTGCTGATCGAGGGGATGACGATCGCCGCGGTGTGCGCGGGCGCCCAGCAGGGCTACATCTATTTGCGATCGGAGTACCCGCACGCGGCGATGGCGCTCAACGAAGCGATCGGCGCGGCCTACCAGCGCGGCTATCTCGGTCAGAAAATCGCCGACAGCGCGCATGCCTTCGATCTCGAGGTGCGGATGGGCGCCGGAGCTTACGTCTGCGGCGAGGAGACTGCAATGCTCGAAAGTCTCGAGGGCAAGCGCGGGATGGTGCGCTTCAAGCCGCCCGTGCCCGCGGTGGCCGGGCTCTTCGGCCAACCGACGATAGTTAACAACGTGGTCTCGCTTTCGACCGTGCCGATAATCCTCGAACGTGGCGGGGAGTTCTACAAGGAGTACGGGATGGGCCGGTCGCGGGGCACGATGCCTATCCAGCTCGCCGGCAACGTAAAATATCCCGGGCTGGTCGAGAAGGGGTTCGGCGTCACCCTGCGCGAGTTGATCTATGATTACGGCGGCGGGACGTTCAGCGGGCGGCCGTTGCGCGCGGTGCAAGTTGGCGGTCCGCTCGGCGCATACTTTCCCCCCGGCATGCTCGACGTGCCGATGGACTACGAAGCGATGGCGGCGAAGAAGGGGATTGTCGGCCACGGCGGTATCGTCGTTTTCGACGACACGGTCAACCTGGCGCGGCAGGCGCGCTGGGCGTTCGAGTTCTGCGCGATCGAATCCTGCGGCAAGTGCACGCCCTGCCGTATCGGCTCGACCCGCGGCGCAGAGGTGCTCGATCGTATCGCCAATCGTAAGGACCGCGCCGAGGCGCTCGGTCTGCTGCGCGACCTTTGCGACACGATGACCTACGGATCGCTCTGCGCGCTGGGCGGTCTGACGCCACTGCCGGTGTTGAGCGCGCTGCGCTATTTCCCTGAGGATTTCGGCCTTACGGCGACCGACGTGGCATGGACCGGCTGACTGACGTAAAATTAATCTAGCGCTTGAGGTTGTGCGCGGGCGATCCGCGTGGAGATTGAGCCAGTGCTATCGAAAACCGATCGCGACTATGGAACTCCGGCGCGCACCTCCGCCAAACTGGTAACGCTTGCCATCGACGGCCGCGAAGTGACCGTGCCCGAGGGTAGCTCGGTGATGCGCGCGGCGGCGCTGGCCGAGGCCGCGATCCCGCGCCTGTGCGCGACCGATTCGCTCGAGCCGTTCGGCTCTTGTCGCCTCTGCCTCATCGAGATCGAGGGCCGCAACGGCTATCCCGCGTCATGCACGACTCCGGTCGAAGCCGGGATGAAGGTGCGGACGCGCTCGCCGATGCTCGAGCGGCTGCGGCGCGGCGTGATGGAACTCTACATGTCGGACCATCCGGCGGATCGCACGACGTGCGCCGGAAATGGAAATTGCGAGCTGCACGCGATGGCCGATGCGGTCGGAGTGGGCGCAGTCCGCTACGGATGGGTGGGCCGCAATCACCTGGAGGCGGCGCGCGACATCTCGAACCCGTACTTCGCATTCGATCCCGCGCGATGCATCGTGTGCTCGCGATGCGTGCGAGCGTGCGAAGAGGTCCAGGGCACATTCGCACTGACGATTGACGGGCGCGGGTTCAATTCGGTGATTTCGCCGAGCCAGCATCAGCCGTTCCTCGAGTCTGAATGCGTCTCGTGCGGCGCCTGCGTGCAGGCCTGCCCGACCGACGCGCTGGTCGAAAAGTCGATGCTCGAGCGCGGCCTGCCGCAACGCTCGGTCACCACCACCTGCGGTTATTGCGGCGTGGGCTGCTCGTTCAAGGCCGAGGTCAAAGGCGACGAAGTCGTGCGCATGTTGCCCAACCGCGACGGGATGCCGAACCATGGACATTCGTGTGTGAAGGGGCGCTTCGCGTGGGGCTACGCAACGCATCCGGACCGGGTGCTCACCCCGATGGTACGCGAGAAAATCACCGATGCGTGGCACAGCGTGTCGTGGGACGAAGCGATCGGATATGCGGCCCGACGTCTGCGGGAAGTGCAAACCCGGTACGGCCGCGGCGCGATCGGCGGTATCACCTCGTCGCGCTGCACCAACGAGGAGACGTACCTGGTGCAGAAAATGGTGCGCGCAGCCTTCGGCAACAACAATGTCGATACCTGCGCGCGCGTCTGCCATTCGCCTACCGGATATGGGCTCAAGACCACGCTTGGCACTTCGGCTGGCACGCAGGACTTCGATTCCGTGCTGCAAGCCGACGTTATCCTGGTAATCGGCTGCAACCCCACCGACGGCCATCCGGTGTTCGCCTCGCTGATGAAGCGGCGGCTGCGCCAGGGAGCGAAGCTGATTGTCGCCGATCCGCGCGCAATCGACCTGGTGCGCACACCGCATATCGAGGCCGCGTACCATCTGCAACTCCTGCCCGGTACGAATGTCGCGCTAATCAACGCGTTCGCGCACGTCGTGCTGAGCGAAGGGCTGGACAACGAGGACTTCGTTCGCGAGCGCTGCGAATGGCCGGCATACGAATTGTGGAAGAAGTTCATCCTTGAAGAACGCAACTCCCCCGAAGCCGCCGCCAGGGCGACCGGCGTTGCGGCGGAGGAGATTCGCGCCGCCGCCAGGCTCTACGCGACCGGCGGCAACGCCGTCATCTATTACGGCCTCGGCGTAACCGAACATAGCCAGGGCAGCACCATGGTGCTCGGGATGGCGAACCTGGCGATGGCGACCGGCAATCTCGGCCGGTCGGGCGTCGGCGTGAATCCGCTGCGCGGGCAGAACAACGTGCAGGGATCGTGCGACATGGGATCGTTCCCGCACGAGTTGACCGGCTATCGCCATATTTCGGACACGACCATGCGCTCGAGCTTCGAGGATGCATGGAAAGTCAGGCTTGATGCGGAACCCGGCCTGCGCATCCCGAACATGTTCGACGCGGCGCTCGACGGAAGCTTCCGTGGGCTTTACATCCAGGGCGAGGATATCGCGCAGTCCGACCCGAATACGCATCATGTGACCGCCGCGTTGAGCGCTATGGATTGCGTGATCGTGCACGACATCTTCTTCAATGAGACGGCGAAGTACGCGCACGCTTTTCTCCCCGGCTCCTCGTTCCTTGAAAAGGATGGCACCTTTACCAACTCGGAACGGCGTATCTCGCGCGTGCGCAAGGTGATGCCGCCGCTGGCGGGCAAGGCCGACTGGGAAGTCACCTGTGAACTCTCGACCGCGTTCGGCTATCCGATGCACTACGCGCATCCGTCGGAGATCATGGACGAGATTGCGCGCCTGACCCCGACCTTTGCTGGGGTCAATTACGAGAAGCTCGATCGGCTGGGCTCGGTGCAATGGCCATGCAACGATAAGGCACCCGCGGGCACGCCGGTGATGCACGTCGGCACGTTCGCGCGCGGCAAGGGCCGCTTCGTGATCACCGAGTACATCCCGACTGACGAGCGAACCGGCCCGCGCTTTCCGCTGGTTCTTACCACCGGGCGCATTCTCTCGCAGTACAACGTCGGCACGCAGACCAGGCGCACTCCCAACGTCGTGTGGCATCATGAAGATCTGCTGGAAATTCATCCGCACGATGCAGAGCAGCGCGGGGTGAAGGACGGGGCGTGGGTCAAGGTCAGTAGCCGCGTTGGCGAAACCACGATGCGCGCGCACGTGACCGAGCGTGTGCCGCCCGGCGTGGTCTATACGACGTTCCATCATCAGTCATCCGGCACCAATATCGTGACGACCGAGAACTCGGACTGGGCAACCAACTGTCCCGAGTACAAGGTGACCGCGGTGCAGGTGATGCCGGCCGGCGAAGCGAGCGGGCCGATTGCGGCCGGGCAGGGCGCGCCAGCCCATCCGGCGGCCGGCCGCTAAGCTTCAGTAGCGGCAAATTCGGAGCAGCCTCGCGCGATGGACATTCATCACCTGGTGACGATGGCGAACCAGATCGCCGAATTTTTTCGCAGCTCGAATCCCGATCGCGCGGAAGCGGTTGCTGCCACCGTACAGCATCTGCGGAGCTTCTGGGATCCGCGGATGCGCCGCGAGATCATCGCGCGCGTTAACGATGGAGCGGATGTATCGGAACTCAACGAGATCGCGCGCGACGCTATCCGTCGGCTCGCACAAGACAGTGCCGCGAAGACGGTTGCGTGAATACGTGCGGCAGCTATCACGATGCGCGAACATGAACGTGAAAATCCGCTAGCGCGGGGCATCGCGGACGCCGACAGCATCCGCCGGCATCCGGCGCGCGAGTTCAGCCGCGGCCGGTTTGTGGAAGCTGACGAGCGGCTCGCAGTCGAGGAGCCGCTGGAAATCCGGCTCGGCGGGCGGGCGCTTCACGCTCACGATGCGCACGCCGGGTCATGATGAGGAATTGGTCGCGGGCTTTCGGCTGGCGGAAGGCTTTATCGAATCGCGCGACGACCTCGATGAGATTCGGCGCGTGCGCGGGGGCGTTCTGAAACCGCCGCTGCATCTGGCGTACTAACCAAAGCGCCGCCCTGGCACGGATGGATAACGGCGGACACCTTTCTGCTTTCGCTGGCGTCGGCAACCTTCGCACTGGCCGCACTGTTCGTGCTGCTCCGACCCGGGGAAATGAATGCGATCGTACGGACACGCGTTTTACGCGGTTTTTCCGTTGATGCTCGCCGGTCTGGTGTGCCTGATCGTAGACCTCGGAGACCCCGCGCGGTTTCATCACATGCTTCGAGTTTTCAAACTGAGCTCTCCGATGTCGGTCGGCGTGTCGACGATCGGCGCTTTTGTTTTCATCGCGTTCCTCGCCTTGGTAGCCTCGGTTCTCAATCTGCCCACAGCCGTGATGCAGATCATTGCGATCGCCGGTCTCATTCCGGCGCTCATCGTCGCCGCCTACAAAGGCGTCTTGTTGAGCACCACTGCGCAGCCGGGTTGGCGTACCATGCGCTGGCTCGGGGCCGCTTTCGCGCTATCGGGCATATCGATGGGAGCTGCGATCTTGCTTGCGATCGCCTCAAATGCCAGCGACTTGGGCGCCACTCGTATCTTGCGTTTCATCCTGATGTGGCTCTTGGTGCTCAACGCCCTTGCGGTCCGGCGCATCCTGGGTCGCGTCGATATGGCAGGCCATCTAAGCGACCTCGGAAGTCACAGCACGGCGTCGCGGGTAGGTTTGCACTACACCGGTTTCATTGTGGTCGGCCTTGGACTGCCCATAGTTCTCTGCGCGCTTTCCAAAGGCGCATCAGCCGTCGACGCGGCAATCGTCCTTATCGTCCTGGCCGGCGCCTTGCTCTCCCGACACTACCTGGTGATGCTGCCGCACCGCGCGACCCCGGATCCTACTTGAAGCAACTCTTTAAATAGCCCGGCGCTGGAAGGTGGTCCCTTGAGGCGTCAACTTCAACCTCGTCATCCGGAGCAGCGGGTGCGCTTTTTGGGTCGAGATTTTGGCGCTTGACGGGCGCGCTCTGGGAA
Organism: Candidatus Binataceae bacterium; assembly: GCA_036495685.1. NCBI lineage: Bacteria > Candidatus Binatota > Binatia (SeqCode) > Binatales (SeqCode) > Binataceae (SeqCode) > Binataceae bacterium (SeqCode). The sequence continues at coordinate 39,809 of DASXMJ010000228.1, forward strand.
TTCAAGTCCCGCGCCTTCGGGGAACAACAAAATGCTCCAGCAGTGAACGCCCTCGTCCAAACTTAAAGGATTGCTTAAGGGCCTCGGTCACGTAGCGCTTGGCCGCGCTCACCGCCCCTTCCAGCTCAACCCCGCGCGCCAGGTATGCGGCAATCGCCGCCGAAAATGCGCATCCAGTCCCATGCGCCGCGGTTCCAGCGATTCTCCGCGCGCGTAGCCAACGCAGGTGGTGGCCATCGAACAACAGGTCTGATGACTCGCTACCCGCGCGGTGCCCACCTTTGATAACCACCACCCGCGCGCCCATCCGGACTAAGCGCTCCGCCGCAGCACGCATCTGCTCATCGTTGGTAATGCGGATTCCGGTCAATGCTTGCGCTTCGGCAATATTAGGCGTGACTACTTTCGCGAGCGGGATCAGATACTTCACCAGCGCCGCCTCACCGGCACGATCGAGCAGCCTGACCCCGGCACTCGACACGATGACCGGATCGACAACCGGCGCCTCAAGGCGCAGATTCTCGATCACTCGCACGACACAGCGCACCGCCGCGCCGTCGCCCAGCGCTCCGATCTTGATCTCATTCGGACGACGTTCTTGCGCAAGCAACTCCACCTGGCGCGCTATCATTCGAGGCGAGACCCGCTCGATATCTCGCACCGTCGAACTGTTCTGCGCGATAACCTGGGTGATGGCCGAATATCCATAGACCCCGAGCGCAGCAAAGGTCTTCAAGTCGGCCTGAATTCCCGCGCCCCCACCCGGGTCGCTCCCCGCGATAGTAAGAACGATGCTCTTGGCTTGACGGTTAACCATAACTGCGTCTGCGTGACCCGCCGCTAGCAGAACCTAGTCGACCAGAAAAGCGTTCGAAAGCGCGCATTTTCGCAAGCTCGCATTGCGCGATCCGCGGGTCGCGAGGTATTGATCCGAAACGGCGGCGTGTCGCCGGGACCCGCGTTTTATGCCGAGCCGGGATCAATCAGAATTTCTCAATCTGCCTTTCCAGGCAAAGCTGGAATTCCTGTACGGTCTTCCGGCCCGGCAGAAGCGCGACCTGATCCTCTCAGCTCCCGAAGCCGAGCGACTGGTCCAATCCTTCTCGCCCGAGACTTTGTTCTACACGCTCAAGGAAATCGGCTCCGCCGACGCGAGCGATTTGCTGAGCCTCGCTCTCCCCGAGCAGGTGAAGTCCCTGTTCGATCTGGACTGCTGGAACAAGGACCGTCCCAACTTCCGCCGAATGCGTGAATGGATCGAGTCTCTCGCGGAAGCCGGACGCAAGCGGATGGCCGACGCCCTGATGGAACTAGACATGGAGATCGTCGCGCTGCTCCTGCGCGGCTACATCAAGGTGCATCGCCTCGAAGACCCCTCGCTGTCAGCGGACCCTCCCTCGAATCGTTACGTGCAGTTCGACGAGCACTACCTGATCGAGTTTATTCGCAACGATGACATCACGTCCGCGATCGGCGATTTCCTCGAAGAAGCGTTTGAACGCGAATACAAGTACTTTGCCGGCCTGCTGGAGGAGGTCTATTGGGGAGTGGAAGCGGAACTCGAGGAACAGGCCTACCAGTTCCGCCGCGCGCGGCTCAGCGACCGTGGATTCCCCGACTACTTCGAAGCGCAGGATGTATTCGCCTACCTGAATCCCCGCGACTTCATGGCGATTCGCGATCGCCACGAAAAGCCGAGCCGCGCTGATCTGCTCGGCGACGAAGTGGTCATTCCTCCCGATGCTGCTCCCGCGATCGCCGACGGCGACAATTCGCTGCTCAACGCCGCCCTGACGGCGGGCTTTGCGGCGGAAGGTAAGCGACAGCTCCGCAGCGAGATGGCAATGGTTTCAAACCAGGTGCTGGTGGCACGGGCGGTCGATTTCGGTGACCTGGACGCGGTCCATGAAGCAATCGCAACTACCCATCATTACCTGAATCTCGGCCTGGAAAATCTTGCGGGTGGCGATCTGCCCAATGCGATCGAGCATCTTCGCGACACCCACCTAAAGCATCTGTTCCGCCTCGGTGTGAGTCTCACGATCGATCTGCGCAAGCGCACCGAACACACCCTCGGGCTGCTCGGGCTCAAGCCGCAAAGCGTGCGGCAGATTTTCCATTTGGACTCGCCCTATCGCGAGGCGATTGCAGGCTTTCTGGCACGGTTTCCGCGGTTTTATTCAGCGCTCGATGGGACCGGCGGAGTGGCCATGCGCGATTTCCGCAGCATGCGCGATCTGCACCTGAGCTACGCAATTCTCGACCAGGTTGACGCGATGCCGACCTTGTTCGGCACCTTACTCGACATCGATATAGCTTCCGCTGCTTTCCGCGCAGAGGTCGCCGCCCGTGAAGTTCGCCTCAGCCAGATCCTACTGACGGCCTTGGCCCGCCACGCGCTCGATGGCCGCCTGGTGCCGGAACCGATCGAATCATCGCGGCTCTCCGCGCTGCGCGGCGCAATCATTTTACGCAACGGTAAGCCGGGAAGACTCAGCGAGTCGTTCCGTGCGTCGGTTCAGCAAACCATACGCGACCACCTGGATGATGCTACTCGCCTGGCCAGCGCGGATTTCGTGAACTCTTGTCTGAACGTGCTCGAGGAAGACTTCGCCGAACTCGGCAAGGAAATTGACCCGCGGTTCCTGCGGTCGGTTCTGATTCGCCGCGCGTGACTTTTCGCCGCCCCGTTGACCCCACCACCTGGCATTTTTTCAGTGTTTCTCAGGGAGGCCGCGTAACCGAACTTGTTTTGCAACGCGACCTAAAACACAATTCAGGTCCTACGCGGAAGTGTGAAGCACGAGCATGAAGCGCACCGGCCACCGGGACGCCGCCTCGAGCCACCCGTGCATTGAGGCTGGTTATCGATGACGTCGCCGACTCCCGAGACCGCCCACTCATCACCCACCGAGCGCCTGCGGCGCAGGCATGTCTGGCATAGTTTCAATTTTTGGCTGGTAGCATTCACCGCCGTCTACTCGCTGATCTCACTGGGCGCCTTGCGTGTCGCCATCCTGTCCTCCCGCATGGCCCGGCAAAGCGCCGACGCCAGCATCGCTACGGTTCGCGCATGGCTTGATATCCATACGCTCAAGTTCGTTCATTCGCTTCCCAACGCCCCCCAGCCCGGGGCTCCGGAATTCTCGCTAACCGTGGAAAATCTGGGCAGAACCCCAGCCAAACAGCTGGCGGTTACGGTTGAGTTTGTCTTTGACGATCAATCGGCCGACAAACAGTTCACCCGTTGTCCCGAGACCAATCTCATCCGTAATCCCTTCATGGTAGCAGGTCCCCCCGGCGAGCCGTTCACTTTCCCGCTCGGCGCCAACTTGGCGGCCAAGTTGGCACAGCTGAACGGAGCCGCGGACAGCGGTCTCAGCCTCTACGCGCACGGTTGCGTCCGCTATCACGACGTGATGACCAATCTGCAGCGATTGACCGAATTCTGCGTGCGCTATTACGGCGGCGACAACTACGAGATGTGCGACAATTCCAACCTGATGGACTGATTAGCGAGCAAACGAGACGTTGTGCTCGGCGCCGTCGTGGCTGACCCTGAGCACCACCGTTTTTCCCGGTTCGGTGTTCGCCTCTTTTGCGAACTCCGCCGGGCTGCCGACCGCGCGCAGCCCCACTTGGGTAATGACGTCGCCGCGCTCTATCGCGTTCTTCGCCGCGCTCGCATCTAGATCCGCTATCAGCACGCCCCGGGAAGCGTGAAAATATTGCGCCAGTGCCGGGGTAAGTTCTTCAACCGTGATTCCCATCGCGGTTACCGTGCGCGGCGCCGAGCGGGCACCGATTGCGGGCGCCGGCTCATTCTCGAACAACTTGGAAGCGACGAAAATGGGCGCGCCGAGATTCGCGGCGAGCGCGATCGCATCGCTGGGACGGCTGTCGATCTTGGTTTTTCCACCATTCATATAAATCGTCGCGTAGTAGACCTCATCGCGCAGGTCCGAGATCGAGACGCAATCGACCCGCTCGCCATTCGCCTGGATGATTGCCTTCATCAGATCGTGGGTAAACGGGCGCTCGAGTTGTACACCCTGCAGGGCTCGTGCAATCGCGTCGGCCTCAGGGTCACCGATCAAAATAGGCAGTTGATGCTCATGGTCGAGGCTGCTGAGCACTACGAAATGTACCTGGGTGGAATCGTCGATGTGTACCGACTCCACTTTCACCTCGATTTCGCCAGGTCCCACTTCGGCGGCCGGGTCGGGCGGCGACGCGCTGTGGCGGGCACACGAGCACGCGGTGCAGACTGCGGCCAGCATCAGCAAACAGAGGCGCCGTGCACTCGCGCGCTCCATGTCCCGAATCTACGCGCGCACGGGAGGTAAGCCAAACGGAACCGCCGGCTTGAACAGCTTTGGAGAAAGCGGCGCGACTTTCAGCTGCGCGTCAGGTCTCGTTTGCTTTTGAAACCGCGTGCGACGACGTACAACTCCGATGAGCCCGGCCGGGTCGCGGCCGGGCGGGTCACCTCGACGTGCTCAAAGTCGCGCTCGAAGTCCTCAAGAATCTGTTTGAAATCACCGCCCATGAAAACCTTGGCGACCAACGCGCCGCCGGGTTTCAACGCTCGCCTTGCAAAATTGCGGGCCGCCGCCAACAAGCGTTCCGACTGTGCTTGGTCACGCACGGTGATTCCGCTCAGTTTTGGTGCAAGGTCGCTGGTAACCAGGTCAGCCGGACCACCGAGCACGGCGATCGCGCGCTCGAGCGTCTCGACATCGGTGATGTCGCCCACGATAGTTACCGCCGGCGGTGGCGGGTTTGCGCATCGGGTAAGGTCAACGCCGACTACCCGGCCCGCGGGGCCCACCGCGCCGGCGAGTATCACCAGCCATCCGCCTGGCGCGCATCCGAGGTCGACGATTCGCGCGTCGCGCCGCACCAATCTTGAGCGGGTAATTATTTCTTCGATTTTGAACGCAGCGCGCGAGACCAACCCCTGCGCGCGCGCCTTGCGATAATATTTGTCGTGCGGCTGATAGGTCGCCATTGTGGATTACCTGCCGAGAGCTGTGACCCGCGGCTCTAGGCCAGCAATCTCCCGACCGCTATCGTTAAGCACTCGGCGTTGCGTATGAGTTCCGTAATGTCATCTACCCGACTCGACAATTTGAACCCCGAGCAGCGTGCGGCGGTCCTCGCGCCAGACGGTCCGATACTCATCCTGGCCGGCGCTGGTTCAGGTAAGACTCGCGTTCTGACCTATCGTATCGCTCACCTTCTTGGAGAACGCAACGCGGATCCCCGACGCGTGCTGGCGGTTACCTTCACGAATAAGGCCGCCGCTGAAATGCGCGATCGCATTGGTACCTTGCTCGGCCCCGCGGCGCGGCCGCCGTGGGTCAGCACCTTCCATTCGATGTGCGCTCGAATCTTGCGCCAGGAGTGCGAGGCGTTGGGCTTCGAACGCAACTTCTCGATTTTGGATGAAGGCGATTCGATCACGGTGCTCCGTGGCGTAATCGAAGAGGCGGCGCTCACCGATACTCCGCCGCTCGAACTGGTGCGCGCGCGCATCGAGCAGGCCAAGAACGAAGCAATTTCGCCGGCCGCGCTGGCAACCTCCGCCGGAAATGGACGCGAAACCGCGATCGCGACCTTGTATCGCCTTTACCAGGAGCGGATGAGCGCCATAAACGCCATGGACTTCGCCGATCTCCAGATGCAGGTCTGGATGCTGTTCGAGCAGGATCGCGAGGTTCTCGCCCGCTGGCAATCGCACGCAGACCATCTGCTGGTCGACGAATATCAAGACACCAATCACGTTCAATACCTGCTGGTTCGTGCACTATCCGCCGGCAGCGCCAATCTCTGCGTGGTCGGCGACGAGGATCAGTCGATCTACGGATGGCGCGGCGCTGACATCCGCAACATCCTGGCGTTCGAAAACGATTTTCCCGATGCGACAATATTCAAGCTTGAGCAGAACTACCGTTCCACCAAGGTCATTCTCGCTGCCGCCGGAGGTGTGATTCGCAACAACACCGAACGCAAGGAGAAAACCCTCTGGACCGAGAACGAGACCGGCGAACCAGTCGTGTATTACACCGGGACGACGGAACGTGACGAAGCCGACTTTATCGCGCGCGAAGTCGCTCGGCTGGTTGCCTCGGGCGCCTTCCAGCCCGCCGATTTCGTAGTTTTCTACCGCGTCAATGCGCAGTCGCGCGTGATCGAAGAGGCACTCGTGCGACGCCGCGTTCCCTACTACGTGGTGGGTGGCGTCCGATTCTACGAGCAGCGCGACGTTAAAGACATGCTCGCATACCTGCGGGTGCTCGCAAATCCGGCCGATTCGGTTAGCCTCGAACGGATGGCCGGGACACCACCGCGCGGGATTGGCGCCAAAACCCTGGAAGTGGTCGGAGAGATCGCCGCACGCGAGCGCATCCCGTCGTTCGAGGCGCTAGGCCGGCTGGAAACCGAATCCAGGGTAGCCCTGCGAATCGCCAAAACCGCAGGCGCGCTCTATGGGTGGATGCGCGAACTGTCGGCCAATGCTGCAACCATGCCGATGCAAGAGATCATCAGTACCATCGTCAGCTACTCAGGCTTCGAGGCCTACCTCGAAAGCCTTCCCGATGCGACGGCCCGCAAACAGAACCTTGCCGAAATGCTCGCTGCGGCCGCCGCCTTCGATGCAGAAGGAGAACCAGGACGGCTCGCCGACTTTCTGGACCGAGTCGCACTGGTCAGCGATGCCGACCAGGTAGCCAACGAAGGAGGCCGCGCCGCGCTCATGACCCTGCATACCTCCAAAGGGCTGGAATACCCCGTGGTCTTCATCGCCGGGATGGAGGAGGGGTTGTTCCCGCACAACCGCTCGCAAGACAGCAGCGACGAAATCGAGGAGGAAAGGCGTCTGTGCTATGTCGGCATGACCCGCGCCCGCCGCCTCCTCTATCTTTCGAACACGTTCTCGCGCGAACTGTATGGGGTGCGACAGGAGTCGCGGCCCTCCAGATTTCTCGGCGAAATTGATGGCGGCCTGCTTCGCCGAATCGCGCCCGAGGGGCCGCGCACCAGCTCGCGCGAAGGCGCAGCGCGCGAGCCATACGTCGACTACAGCGATGGACAACTTGAGGGTGGTGAAGAACCCCATGAGGTGGTGGCAGTCGGCGCGCGGGTGGTGCACTCCACCTTTGGCCGCGGGATCGTCCGCCGACGCGAGGGACGCGGCGATGCCGCTAAGGCCTGGGTCGATTTCGATCGCGCTGGCCTGAAGTTACTTGTGCTAAGATTCGCGAATCTGAAGCCGATTGCCGACTAGGCGGGCATGGCCTACAATTTGGCTGCAAAGTCGTTTGGTTCAGTTGGCGGGCGCGAGCGGATCTGCGACAGGAAATGACCTTATTCGGCTTGAAGTACTCACCCTACCGCGTTTTCAGATGGTCAATTGCGGCGCTTGTGCTCGTCGCCGCGCTGTGGGCGCTGCCCCGCATCGCGCTGGGATGGAGTGACGATCAGTTCAACAAGCGGCCTCTGTACGCGTACCCACTTCCCCAGGGCCGCGACAACATCATTGGCAACCTGGTCACCTATCGGCTGGAAAAGGGCGACACACTTCTGGATGTCGGAAGATGGTTCGGCGTGACCGCGCCGGAGATCTCCAACGCCAATGGACACATCGATTGGTGGTCGCCGCCGGCCGGCAGAGACATCACGCTCCCGGACGAGTTTATTTTGCCCGACACTCCCCATGTCGGGATCATCCTCAACATCCCGGAGATGCGGATCTATTACTACTATCCGTCCCCCACTGGACCGGTCCTTGGCAAGGGCAAGGTGACCAAAGCCTCGATGTCGATTAAATCGAGCGTACGTCCGGACGTGGTCTACACTTTCCCCGTTGGTCTCGGTCGTTACGACTGGAAGACACCGGTGGGCGCCTTCACGGTCAAAGGGAAGACCAAGAACCCCACCTGGGTGGTCCCCCTCGACATATACCAGGAGCACCTGGAGCGCGATGGCGAGGCCGACCATATGATTCCTGGCGGCGATCCGGACAATCCGCTTGGCCTCTATCGACTCGAATTGACACTCCCGGAATACGCCCTGCACGGCACTAACGTTCCGTGGGGTGTCGGGATGGAAGTAAGCCACGGATGCGTGCGCCTGTATCCGGAAGACATCGATCGGCTGTTTCACAAGGTGAAAGTCGGGACCCCGGGCGAATTCGTATATCAGCCGATCAAATTTGGATGGCGCGGAGAGGCGCTCTACGTCGAGGTGCATGACGACCTCTACGGGCGCTTCCCGGGTGCCTGGGCTCATGCGCTCGAGGAAGTAAGGCAACGCGGTCTCGAAGACCAGGTGGATATGACCAAGCTCCAGAAAGCGGTCGAGCAGAAAACTGGCATTCCTACTTACATAATGCCGGGGCCGCTTCCGGACGGGACCGCCGGGTAGTTTGAGGCCCAGCTCGACGAGCTTGCGGCAGACCCACCTTGCCCGGGTTTTGACCTATCCTTATACTCGCCAAAGTCGCCCTTTACCGTGCTGGAGCGGTTCTAACGGGCGGCTCGAACACGGCAACTTCGTGTGGATGAGCGCTCGCTGACGCTCGCCCCTAAAAGCACCGCATGCGCCAGATACCATTCCATCGTCCCTCGATGGGCCCCGAAGAGGAACGTGAAGTCATCGAGACCTTGCGTTCCGGCTGGATCACCACTGGACCCAAGGCAAAGCAGTTCGAAAAAGAATTTGCCAAGTACGTCGGCGCCCGCAACGCGCTCGCCGTCGCGCACTGTACCGGAGCACTCCACCTGTCGCTTTGGGCGCTCGGCTTGGGGCCAGGCGATGAGGTCATAACCACCCCGTTCACCTTCACCGCGACCGCGGAGGTCATGGGCTACCTTGGTATCAAGCCGGTGTTTGTCGACGTTGACCCGGGAACCTTCAACCTCAGTCCCGCGCGTGTGGAGGAAGCCCTCGAGGGAGGACGTCATCGGCGCGTGCGCGCCCTCCTCCCGGTTCACTTCGCCGGCCATCCCTGCGATATGGATCGGCTTCTTGCCATCGCGCGGCAGTACGAGCTGAAGATAGTTGAAGATGCAGCTCACGCGGCGGGTGCAGCACGCTACCTCGACGGTCGCGGGATGACCCGAATCGGAACGGTTGGCGACCTCACTTGCTTCAGCTTCTACGCGACCAAGAATTTTACTTCGGCGGAAGGTGGTATGATTACCACCGCCGACGACACCCTGGCCGAAAAAATCGCCGTGGCGAGCCTCCACGGGATGAACAAGGATGCGTGGAAACGCTACGACACCACCGGCTCGTGGTTCTACGAAATTCACGATCTCGGTTTCAAGTACAACCTCTCGGATGTTCACGCCGCGATCGGGCTTGCGCAGCTTAGGCGCGCTGACCAACTGATGCACCGCCGCGGCGAAATCGCCAAACACTACAGTGATGCGTTTCGCGACTGCGACGCCTTTCAGGTTCCCTACGCTGAATCCGGTTTAGAACACCCGTGGCACCTGTATGTGCTCCGCATGAAGCCGGACCTGCTGCGCATCGGGCGGGGCCAGTTCGTAGAGCTGTTGCGCGAGCGCGGGGTGGGAACTTCAGTACACTGCATTCCGCTGCACACCATGCACTACTATCAGCGAGCGTACGGCTATCGTAACGGCGATTTCCCGGTCGCCGAGGATATTTACAACCGGTGTTTCTCTCTGCCGATCTACGCCTCGATGAGTGACGAAGACGTGGCGTACGTGATCGAGATGGTACTTTCGATCGCCGGCGAAAACCGGCGCTGAAGGAGAAGAGCGTGCGAGTATTGGTAACCGGAGGCGCAGGATTCCTCGGCTCCCATTTGTGCGACCGGCTGCTGCGCGACGGGCATGAAGTAGTCAGTCTCGACAACTATTTTAGCGGCAAGCGCGCCAACGTCATGCACCTGCGCGATCACCCCAACTTCGAGTTGGTGCGTCACGACATCGTCGAGCCCATCCTGCTCGAAGTCGATCGCATTTTTCATCTTGCCTGTCCCGCGTCGCCCGTCCACTACCAGTACAACCCGGTCAAGACGATAAAGACCAGCGTCATGGGCACCATCAACATGCTCGGCATGGCAAAACGCGTGCACGCGCGAATCTTGCTCGCTTCCACCAGCGAGGTCTACGGCGATCCGGAACAGCACCCCCAGACCGAGGCGTACTGGGGACATGTAAACCCGATCGGCGTACGCGCCTGCTACGACGAAGGCAAGCGCGTCGCTGAAGCTCTGATGATGGACTATCACCGGCAGAACAAGATCGACATCCGCATCGTTCGAATCTTCAACACCTACGGGCCACGCATGGCGATTGACGATGGCAGGGTGGTCTCCAGCTTCTGCGCGGCCGCGATTCGCGGCCAGGAACTCGAGGTTTACGGCGACGGCAGGCAGACGCGCTCCTTCGCCTATGTCGATGATACGGTCGAGGCATTGGTACGGATGATGGAACAGGAGGAACAGATTGGGCCGGTCAACATCGGCAACCCCGACGAGGTGACCATCCTCGAGCTGGCCTCGCTGGCCATCGAACTGGCGGGCAGTTCTTCCAAGCTCAAGATCCTTCCCGCGCGACCGGATGATCCAGTGCGACGGAAGCCTGACATCTCCCTCGCCAGAAAACTGCTTACATGGGAGCCTCGCGTTCCGCTTAACAGCGGACTCCGCAAGACCCTCGATCATATGCGCACCGAATTGGGCATGATCGCTACCTGATGGCAGCCGCTCTTATCACCGGAGCGTCAAGCGGGCTGGGCGAGGAATTCGCGCTGCAACTTGCTCGCGCGAAGTGCAAGCTGGTGTTGGTCGCACGCCGTGAGGATCGCCTGCGTGATGTCGCCGAACGAGCGAAGAAGGCCGGCGCGCCGAGTGCGACAATCATCTGTTCAAACCTCGGTCGTAGCGACGCTGCTCACGAAATCCACCGGCAGGTTACCGGCGCCGGCATCGCGGTGGACTATCTGGTAAACAATGCCGGTTTCGGCACGCACGGCAACTTTGCTCAGGTCCCCCTCGATCGGGAGATTGAGCAGATAAATCTGAACGTCAGCGCGCTGGTCGCGCTCACGCGACTGTTTCTACCCGGGATGGTTGCTGCTAAACGTGGACATATCATCAACGTAGCCTCGACGGCGGCGTTCCAGCCGGTCCCCTGGATGGCGACCTATGCCGCTACCAAAGCCTTTGTCTTGAGTTTCTCTGAGGCGCTCTCGTCCGAGTTACAGGGCACCGGGGTCACGGTTCTCGCCCTTTGCCCCGGGCCCACGCGTACCGAGTTCCAGCAGGTCGCAGGGGTCGAGGACTCCGGCGTTCCGTCCTTCGCCTACATGGATGCGGCAACCGTGGTCCGGCAGGGAATTGACTCGGCCAAGCGCGGAAAAGCCCTTAGGATCAACGGCTTTGTCAATTCGCTGATGGCCCAATCAACTCGTTTTGCGCCGCGCGCTCTGGTGCGCCGGATTGCCGGTGCGATGTTCCGGGGAGATGCCTGATGGTCCACTTGCGCAGACTGTGCTGGGGCGCGAAGATCGGCTAAAGCTGCAAAGTCCGGTAAATCAAATGCGCAAGACGACCCTGATTCCGCGAATGGTCGTGCTGGGCGGATTTGCGGTTGGGATCTGCGCCTGCTCAACCCAGCCCCCGCCCGAACCACCGCCGGCCCCGCTGCCCGTAGTAGCGGCGCCCCCGCCACTACCCGCCGCCACGAGCCCCGATCAGGACTGGAATATCTTTCCCGATCCGACGACCGGAACGATCGACATTTATCACAAGGGCGAGTACCTCGGCGCCATCGACGGCAGCGAGCCCAAGGAGCAGGATCCGCCTCTCCCACACAAACCGGACCGGCCACCTTCCGACGAGTGACTCAATCTCTCAGCAGGTTTCGCGCAATTACCACGCGCTGAATCTGAGAAGTGCCCTCGTAAATCTGCAGCAGCTTCGCGTCGCGCATCAGCTTTTCGACCGGATACTCCTTCATGTAGCCGTAACCACCGAAAATCTGCACCGCGTCCGTTGCGATCTTCATGCACGCGTCGGCGCTGAAGGCCTTCGCGTAACTGGAAGTAACATTCGGACTCTGGCCCTGGTCCACCAGCCACGCGGCCTTGTAGGTCAACAGGCGCATCGCTTCGATCTCGATTGCCATATCCGCCATCATGAATTGGATCGCCTGGAAATTGGCGATCGGCTGGCCAAACGCGTTGCGCTGCTTGGAGTATTTGAGACACTCGTCGAGGGCGCGCTGGCTGATTCCAATCGCGATCGCGCCGATTTCTGGGCGACTGCGATCAAACGTTGCCATCGCATACTTGAAGCCCTCTCCTTCGCGGCCAACCAGCGCGGCTGCGGGTATCCGCGTATCTTCGTAGAAGATTTCCGCGGTGTCTGCCGCCCTTTGGCCGAGTTTCCCGTGCATCCGCCGACGCGTAACTCCGGGGGTGGCGGCCGGAAATACGAAGCAGGAAATTCCCTTATGCTTGAGACGCCGGTCGGCGGTAGCAAAGGTGACAATCCAATCGGACATCGAACCGTTCGAGATGAAGTGCTTGGTGCCATTCAACACAAACGCGTCCCCCTCGCGCCGATAAGTGGTGCTCATGGAGGCGACATCCGATCCGGCGCCGGGCTCGGTAATTGCAAATGCACAGAACGAGAGCTTTTCGATGAGCCCACCCAGGTAGGTCCGCTGCTGCGCGGAACTCCCTGCCACTAGCAGTGGCAAAGTCGCAAGGTCGTTGGCGGCAATGGCGTTGGTGATTCCGGCGCACCCATAATTCAGCTCCTCGACAATCAAGCTGGTGTCCAGAATGCCAAGGCCGAGTCCGCCGAGTTCCTTGGGAACACCAAAATTCATCAGACCGGTAGCAAAAGCTTTCTCGCAAACGTCGCGCGGAAAGATCTCTTTTTCATCGTATTCGCGGGCGTGCGGAATTATCTCCTGCTCCGCGAACTTGTGAGCCAAGCTCTTCAGCTCCCGCTGTTCTTCGGTCAGTTCAAACCCGAACATCGCATTTTCCTCTTGGCAGCGTCGCAACATGGCCGCCGCTTGCAATTGGTGTTAACCAACTGGAGCGTTCAAGGAAAGGGCTTCAGAACACAGGCGGGTACCCGGCAGGCGCAGCCTGCTTTCCCGAAGTTGCACAGATCCCGGTTCTTGGATCCGCATCCGCGGAATTCTCCAAAGGGCTGGCCGTGCAACCGCTCGTTACCCATTGAAAATCTTCGCCGCGCTGGCTAAGACCGCAGAGGAGCAGCAGGACGCCGTTGGCGCAGGCGAGCTCATTCATCGAAGAAGGAGAAAGAAATGGCAATCGCAGTTGCGGCAAAAATCAAAGCCAAGGCCGGTAGCGAAGCGCAGGTCGAGGCCGCGTTCCGCGAGATGATCGCTAAGGTCAGGGCCAATGAGCCGGGAACTCTCTCGTACATTCTGCACAAGTCGGTGCAGGATCCGACTGTCTTCTATTTTTACGAGACTTATGCCGATCAGGCTTCTTTTGATGCGCACGGCAAGACCGCGCACATGAAGGAAATGGGAGGCAGAATCGGACCGCATCTCGATGGCCGTCCGGAGGTCCTGGTTCTGAACGAACTCGATCGTAAATAAGGTAGCGAACCATTTCGCATGAACGAGCGGCGCGATCGCGCCGCTCGTTTTTTTGGTTCCGCGTCGTAGGTCCCGCTCTTTGCCCTGGGCTGGCTTCGTGACAATGATTGAGCTTTTGCGACGAGTTCGTTCCACCCGTGCAGGCTTGCACCAGAAAAACCGCGCGTTTCGGCGAATTCTTTTGATGCTCGGACGACCTGGACCATTTCCAAGGTCGGGTAGTCTGGAGGCGATAATGGCTTCCCAATGCGAGGCCAGTCGACTTCACTATGAACGCAAGCCACGGAGACCTTACTGTTGATGCTCGATGGCATGAAAGACGCGTGCGACCATGAATGCCGCGCAATGTGTGGCCGCCAACGACCCACGGATGAAAACGAGGTAGCAATATGAGACGTCAGCTCACGACGGGCAACTTCGCTGCAGTTGCGCTGTTAGCGTTCGGCCTGAGCACAGCAGTCGCGCAAGCTCCTCCGGGGGCGTCGGCGGGTGTGGTTCACGAACTTATGCGTCAACCGCTCGCAGATCAGCCTGGAACCGACGTGGTCGTGATCACCGTGGACTACCCGCCCGAGGGCACGACCCCGCCCCATGAACACCCCGGATACACCTATGCCTACGTTCTCGAGGGCAGCGTGGTATCACAGTTGGACGATCGACCCTTGCAAACTTTTTCGGCGGGACAGATGTGGTCGGAGCTCCCCCATGAGCGTCATATGGTGTCAAGGAACGCCAGCACGAGCGCGCCCGCAAAATTGCTGGTGTTCTTTATTGCTCCGCACGGACAGAAGTTGACGGAATTTCTGCCCGCAAAGTGACCAGAGCAGCAAGGGGCTACTTGAAAAAGAGCCCGAACGCGGAGGTTCTTCCGATCTCGAGCCGATGAGGTTGCATATATGAAATTTCACTCCGGAGAAATCGCCGTTCAGACACGTGCCGGGGTAACCGAGGATGCCGCCGAGGTGGGCGAGGGCATTGTCGACCGCGTTCCCGACGCAGCGCGCGCTTTTCTGTCGACACGTAGGATGGTGGTGATTGCCACGATCGATGCCCGTGGTCGCGTCTGGGCTTCAGTGGTCACTGGCGAACCGGGACTTATATCTCTGCTCGATGATCGCAACCTGCGTATCGGTGCACTCCCACCTGAGGGCGACCCGCTGTTGGAAAATCTCCGGGTAGAAGGTGATGTCGCCCTCTTCATCCCAGATTTGCTTGCGCCGCGGCGAATCAGACTCAACGGCACCGGACAGATCAAGGGCAGCGAGATTCATGTTCACGCCGAACAAGTTTATGGAAATTGCCGCCGATACATACAGGAGCGACTTCTGGTCGGCACCCGCGCCTCTTCCGCCGCGCTGCCAGTGCACGTAACGCGTTCAACCGAACTCTCTTCGCAAGATCGCGATCAGATTCTCCGCGCCGACACGTTCTTCATCACGACCGAACACCCCGATGCGGGAGCGGATGCATCCCACAAGGGAGGAAACCCGGGGTTCGTCAAGGTACTCGACGATAGACGCATCGCGTTTCCTGATTACAACGGCAACCACATGTTCAACACCCTTGGCAATCTGGCGATTAACCCAAGCGCCGGATTGCTGTTCATCGACTTCGACAGCGGACGGACCCTTCAGCTCACTGGACGCGCATCCATCGACTGGAATCCGGAGCGAGCGCGTGACTTTGCGGGTGCCGAGCGGATAGTCGACTTTGAAGTTGCCGAAATCGTCGCGAACCAAAACGGCTTCGGGCTGATTGCCAACTTCCGCCAGTACTCGCGCTTCAATCCAGCGTAGGGCGGCGGGATTCTCATTGAATCGCGGCGCCCGCGTCTGCTTCCTCGCGCAGCAGCCGTTGTCGCTCTTCCTCGGTCAGCGTTTGCGGTTCCAAAACCACGACGAACTTTTTGAGCGTCCCGGAGAAGCGGTATGGCATCTTGTCCACGTAGTCCTCAACGACCGGGGTGCCGGTGTCTTCTCCGACGTCGAACGTCTCATCGAGAGAGAAGCGGATCGGGACCGTCCGGGCGATCTGACCCTGCGCAACCTGATTCTCGTCGACGAACAGAGTCCCGGTAGCGCCCTTGCCTATTCCGCCGCCGTCGTACTTGAACGTCAAACGCACCACATGATTGCCGGGGGAAAGCGCCTGGTCCGAGGCGATCCGGTACTTGTCCTGCGGCTGATTGGACATCGCGTAAACAAACCCAGGCTTACTGTCGTTCAGCAGCAGACCCCATCCGCCGTAGCGGCCGCCCATGGTAGCGAGGACGCCACTCGCGCCGTTGGGCGGAATTGCCACCTCCGCCGCGACTGCCCACGACTTGTTCTTGAAGTCCGGTGCGGGATCCTTCGGGGATGCGAATCATTCCCGGATAATAGGTGAACTCTTGGCGTCCCCTGGTTAGGCTGGGACGAATTGCCGGGTCGGCACCTTCCGCGAAGCTCGAGTCGAGTGGATAGACGTTGTACTTCTTCGCTTCGACGTCGAAAGCCGCCTGAAGCTCCTTAAGCTTCGCGGGGTTCTTTTCAGCAAGATTGTTCGCCTGGCTGAAGTCTTCACCGACATTCTACAACTCCCACTTGAAATCGTCCGGGTTGGGTTCAGATCCGGACGTGACCCAGGGCAGTCGCAATGGCGTAGTGCTGGCCATCAGCCGTCCTTGTAGATCGCGCGATTTCCGAACATCTCAAAATACTGGACCGAGTGCCGAGTCGGAGCGTTCCGATTCGCAAATGTGTACACCAGGCTGACCCCATCCAGCGGTTTCTGCTTGGTTCCATCCATCATCACCGGAGGCTTGATTCCTGCGGCTTCGTAGATGGTCGGCACGATATCGATGACGTGACAGAACTGGGGCCGAAGACCTCCCTTATCCTTGATGTGCCCGGGCCACGAAATCACCAGTCCATTACGGGTGCCGCCAAAATGCGAAGCAATCTGTTTAGTCCATTGCATCGGCGCGTCCATCGCGTGCCCCCAGCCCACCGGATAGTGATTGTACGTCGTCGGACCACCCAACTGATCTATCATCGAAAGTAGAAACGGCAGATCCTCCTTGACGCCGTTGGCGGCGGTGGCGACTTCGTTGGTTGTGCCTTGAAGAGTACCCTCCGCGCTGGCTCCGTTATCGCCCATCCCGTAGATAATGAGAGTCTTGTCGATTTGCCCGCTGTCTCGAACCGCATCGACCAACCGCCCGATCTCATTGTCCGCGTGAGAAAGCGCGCCCGCGTATACCTCCATCATGTGCGCATAGAGCCGCTTCTGATCTGGAGACAGAGAGTCCCATGCTGGAATCTGTTCGGGACGCTTGGTTAGTTGAGTGTCAGCGGGAACCACTCCGAGCTTCTTCTGCCGCGTGAGGGTTTCTTCGCGCACCGTGTCCCAGCCCTGAATCGAACTGCCCTTTATACTTGCCGATTCAATCCTTGGGCGCGTGGTGTGGTGCGTGCGCCGTGCCCGTGGCGTAGTACAGAAACCACGGCTTGTGAGGTGCCAAAGCGTGTTGCATCTGCAGCCACGCGATTGCCTTGTCGGCGAGATCGTCATCGAGAATATACTCAGGCTTCCCGAAGTAAGGTTCGATTGGTCGCGTATTCTCGTATAGCGCGGGATGCCACTGATCGCTGTCGCCGCCAAGAAAGCCGTAAAAGTACTCAAAGCCCAGCCCACTAGGCCACAAGTCAAACGGCCCCGCCTGGCTCGACATCCAGTCCGGCACGTTGTGCATCTTGCCGAACCATGCAGTGTTGTAACCGTTTTCTCTGAGGACTTCGCCAACCGAACCGCAACTTCTTGGTACCAGAGAGTTGTAACCAGGATAGCCCGTCGCAAATTCTGTAATGACGACGCCGCTGGCACAACTGTGATGGTTCCGTCCGGTAATCAACGCGGCACGGGTCGGCGAGCACAGCGCGGTCGTGTGGAAGGTGTTGTATCTAAGCCCCTCGTCGGCGAGGCCTTGAAAGGTGGGGGTCTGGATGGGGCCACCGAACGTGTTAGTGGCGCCAAACCCGACGTCATCGGTCAGGATCAGGAGGATGTTCGGGGCGCCCTTATGCGCTTCCACTTCCTTGGGAAAATCGGGAGTCGAATCTTTTACGGTTCGTCCGATCTTGCCCTTGAACGGCGGCTCGGGTTGCGGAAGGACCTGTGCGTAAACGGTTGTTGCGCAGACCAGCACACAAACAAGGAGCGAACATGTTTGGGAGCGGATGGTTCTCATAGACCCCCCCTGACCCAAGCCGGGCTCGCCGAGGTTGGGCTGAGCCTTTCCTCAGCAGCAATTGACTGTTCAGAATCGTGCGGAGAATCTCACTAAACCGGCTGAATTGCAATTTTGAAGGCGGCCACGGCATCACGTCCAAACCTGAGCTCCGCAATCAGAGCCAGCGCGTCCGATCTGGCTGCGCTTGCGGACTCCGCCGTCTCGGTGGCATGCCCTAGGCCGCGCGCGCTCGTTTACCTACTTGAGACTCTGGAACGCGAGTCGCACTACGAATACTGCCGTTGAGTATGACTGGACCGCATCGAGATGAGTCTCATCATCCTGAAATGCTGCGATCAGAGCGCTGTAGGCTGCTCCCGCCTTATTCATCAATTCCAGTCCACGAGCCGTCACGTACTCGATATGATCTCGATTGCGCGCTACCACCCGGTAGCCGTTCGCGACGAGCTCGCGATCGCTCGCCGAAAGCCCTCTTCGATCCGCGGTACCCTGGGTTGCTTCCAGCAGCGCTGCGAGCTGCGCGGTCGCTGCGGCAAATATCGCTAGCAGCGAGTCTGGATTTTTTGGATCAAATCCTTCGGCGAGATCTTCTTGCGCCTTCCGGAACGCCGGCTCGGCACCCGGAAGGGCGCGTGTAAGGTACCGCTTCCGAAACACCTCCAGAGAAATGAACGTTATGAGGTTCACCGCTGCCGCGCCACCCATCGAAGTTCCTCCCGCCGCCTCGCTGATCGCGCCGGCAGTCAATGCAAGTTGTCGCGTTGCGGCGGAGAGTACTTCCTCACTAGCGGTCGACGAGGTTATGTCGGCGACCTGAGCGACTGATTTGCCGAACTTGCTAGCTGCTCCACCGATTTGCACGAGGCGCTCGATTCTCGGCTGCTCAACCCCCGCGGCGAGATTGTCATATGCACGCTGATTGAAAAGACTGGCCGACTCCGAATTCGGCAGGCTCATTGCAAGCACGCGCATCGCCTTCACTTCGGAACGAATATAGGTGCTCTCTTCCACGAGTAGCCGGCCATGATCGTCAAGTGCATTGCCGAACGTGATGGTCGCCGATCTCTGCTGCGCACTAAGACCACAGGCCGACAGCCCTAAGCACGCGACGAGGACCAGCGATGGACTTAAGCTGACCCGTGCACCCACTATCTCGTCACAAATCTTCGCTGGCACCGTCACTGAAGGGTCGCTCCGTTAATGGGTATTGTGAAAACCTGGTCAAGGAGATGAGCATTAAGCGCATGTAGCGAACCGTTGTGGAGAGGTCAAATTTGCCTTGGAAAGACGCTGCACAGCATAGGGGGGTCCAGTCCGATGGCGGTCTTTCTCCAGACTAGCGTCTAGTACTCCGAGTGGTGCATGCATCGTTAACGTACTCCTCAGGAGGAAATACGCGTCGATGTCGGATTCGAAAGCAAAATGCGACGGTTGCCTCAACCGACCCGCT